>JAIRRO010000057.1 GCA_031255955.1 Oscillospiraceae bacterium | reverse complement strand
GATCAAGCTCAAAGCGTTGAATCACTCGTCGGATCATATCTGCGACTTGGTGTACGACGACTGTCAGGGATATCCTAGAGTGGAGCATCTTCATATATTAGCGCCGGACTCCGCCTGCTCCTTCTGTGACGCCTGTTTTACAGAGAATTATCCGGTGGATATGGCGGCGGCGGGCGTAGAAATTGAGAGCGGAAATTGAAGAAAGGTAATTTTTATTTATGTGCGGAATTATTGGATATGTCGGCGGCGGTGAAGCCGCACCCGTAATGATAGAGGCGCTGCGCCGCTTGGAATATCGCGGATATGACTCCGCGGGCGCCGCCGTGATTGACGGCGGACATATAAAGCTTGCCAAGACAAGCGGCTTTGTCGCGGAGCTGGATAAAAAAATCCAAGGGGGAGCGAAGCTTTCCGGCAAAATCGGCATCGGACACACCCGCTGGGCTACGCACGGCGCGCCGACAGATAACTACGCGCACCCGCATCTCAGCGCCGCCGGAAATATAGCCATCGTACATAACGGCATAATCGACAATTACGCGCGGCTGCGCGAGCGGCTTATCGCAGAGGGTTGCGTGTTTCTCTCCGAAACGGATACGGAGGTCGCCGCGAATCTGATTGCGCGCCTGTATGCCAAATGCGGCGATATAAAACAGGCGGTGGCACAGGCGGCGGAGCAAATGGAGGGGGCATTTGCCCTCGGCATACTCTGCGAGGACTATCCGGAGACGCTTGTCGCACTTAAAAAGGAAAGCCCGCTTGTAATCGGCGTCGGGGACGGCTGCGCCTATATCGCATCTGATGTCGTGGCTTTTTTGAACGAAACGCGCGAAATTTACCGCTTTGAGGATGGGGAAATTGCCGTAATAACGCGCGATGATATCAAATTCTATTCCCCGGAGCTGCGCGAGCTTACAAAGCGGACTGAGCGCGTGGATTGGGACGTTTCCGCGGCTGAAAAGGGCGGCTATGAGCATTTTATGTTCAAGGAGATGTTAGAGCAGCCGGAGGCAGTGCGCGCCACACTCTCGCCGCGCATATCGAATGGAAGAGTGGCGCTCGATATTGAGCTTCCGCCGGAATACCTGCGCGGCATCAGCAGGATATATTTCGTCGGCTGCGGCTCGGCGCATTATGTCTGCGTCGTCGCGAAATATAATATGGAAAAGCTGGCGCGTGTGCCGTCAGAGGCTGTTTTGGCGTCGGAATTTCGATACAGCTCACCGATATTGGATGAAACAACGCTTGTGGTCTGCGTCAGCCAATCCGGCACGACGGCGGACACGATAGCCGCACTGCGTGAGGCGCGGCGGTTGGGTGCGCGCGTGCTGTCCATCGTCAACGTCGTGGGCAGCGTGATAGCGCAGGAATCCGATTATGTTTTATATACGCGGGCGGGTCCGGAAATTGCCGTTGCAACCACAAAGGCGTATTCGGCGCAGCTTGCCGTCACATATTTGCTGACGCTGCATATCGCCGACGCGCGGGGGACGATATCCCAAACGGAATATGAAAAGCTGCTGCGGGAGCTGAGCGCCCTGCCGAATAAAATCGAACAGTGCTTA
The DNA here is from genome assembly GCA_031255955.1 of Oscillospiraceae bacterium. GTDB lineage: Bacteria > Bacillota > Clostridia > Oscillospirales > Oscillospiraceae > JAIRRO01. Next base: position 9,603 of record JAIRRO010000057.1, on the reverse strand, counting down.
GAGCTGCGCGATGACGTTCGCCGTCTTGCGGAGCTGTATTCCGACAGAGAAAATATTTTTTTCATCGGGCGCAACATCGACTACGCAATGTCGCTTGAGGGCGCGTTAAAGCTGAAGGAAATCTCGTACATCCACGCGGAGGCGTACGCCGGCGGGGAGCTAAAGCACGGCACGATGGCGCTGATTCAGGACGACACGCTTGTCATAACGATGGCGACATACGGGGCGCTCGCCGGAAAAATCGTCAGCAACGCGGAGGAAACGCGCGCGCGCGGCGCGAGCATACTCATCATAACGACAAAATCCGTTGCCGACACTGTGCGGCATATTTCGGACAACACGCTGACAATACCCGATACACATGAGCTGCTGTTGCCCTCTCTCGCCGTGATTCCGTTGCAGCTGTTCGCGTACTACGCCGCGCTGGTGCGAGACTGCAGCATCGATAAGCCGCGCAATCTCGCGAAATCGTCCACGGTGGAATAGTATGCTGATAAACCTGATAAAGGCGCTGATAATCGGCGTCGTTGAAGGCATCACGGAATGGTTGCCCGTATCCAGCACGGGGCATATGATACTGCTGGATGAGTTTTTGCAGCTTGGCGTATCCGATGAATTTTTAGAGCTGTTTCTCGTCGTCGTGCAGCTCAGCGCGGCGCTCGCCGTGGCGGTGACGTATTTCAAGCGGCTTTTTCCGTTTTATCCGCGTATGGATAGAAACGAGCGCCGCGGCGTATGGACGCTGTGGGGCAAAATCGTCGTGTCCACGATACCGGCAGCCGTAATCGGACTGCTGTTTGACGATAAAATCGACGCGCTGTTTTTTAATTGGCAGACTGTATCGGCGGCGTTGATTTTTTACGGCATTCTTTTCATCGTGATTGAAAAGCGCGGCAGGGGAGAGCCGAAAACCACGGAAACAATGTCACTGACGTACAAAACGGCGCTTCTCATCGGGCTTTTTCAACTGTTATCGCTGATTCCCGGCACCTCGCGTTCCGGCGCAATTATTATCGGCGCTATGCTGCTCGGCGTGTCGCGCGCCGCCGCGGCTGAATACGCCTTTTTCCTGGCACTGCCTGTGATGCTCGGCGCGGGGGCGTTAAAGCTGCTGAAATTCGGCTTTAGCTTTACGGGAGCGGAGCTTGCCGTGCTGCTCGCGGGGACGGCAGCCGCGTTTCTCGTGTCGCTCGCCGCTGTAAGGTTCCTTGTCGGCTTTGTCAAAAAGCACAGTTTTATCGGCTTCGGCTGGTATCGCATCGCCCTCGGCGCGGCAGTCCTCGCCTTCTTCGCGATTAGCGCCGGAGGGTAGGCGATCGCCCGACATCACCACCCGCACGCCCGAATGAAAAAATTTACACACAGACTTTATTTCCTTTGCTAATCGTGATATACTGCACTCACGATATAACTGTATTCGCGATATATTGAATTCGGATATACTGAATTCTGATATATTGCGGCGGGGGAGGCGCGTTTATCCTATGCCCGGGACAAAGCAATCAAATCGAAGTAAAAAACGCGGCTCCGGACGTGATTTCACCATCGTCATCGGCTGCGGACGCTTGGGGGCGCACATCGCAGCCTTGCTTTCTGAAGAGGGCAAGGGTGTTGTGGTGATTGACGCCTCGCGTGAGGCTTTCCTGAAGCTGGGACCCTCCTTTGACGGGATCAGCCTGACGGGGGACGCGACGGAGCTTGCCGTGCTGGAGGAAGCGAACATCGAAAACGCCTCGGCTGTTATCGCCGTCACAGGGCGCGATAACACGAACATTATGGTGGCGCAGATGGCGCGTGAGCTGTATGAAGTTCCGCACGTCATAGCGCGCCTGTATGAGCAGGAGCGGGAATGTGTTTATCAGGAGCTGGGCATCGGCACAATTTCACCCGTGCTGCTCTCCACGAAGGAAATTGAGCATATTCTTAATCCCGCCTCGTCGGGCAAATCGGAAATACATAGCGAAGACAATACAGAAGCAAAGGAATGAACGGCAAAATGGCAAACTATTATCACCCGCGCGAGGAAACAATGTCCGCGGACGAAATGCGGGCGCTGCAAGGCGCAAGATTGGTTGAAACGGTGGCGCATGTATATAAAAACGTGCCGTATTACCGTGCGCTGATGGATAAAAAGGGCGTTTCTCCAAAGGACATTCACGGCGTGGACGAGCTGCACCTGCTCCCGTTTCTCACAAAGGACGACCTGCGCGAGGCGTATCCATACGGACTGCTCGCCGTGCCGCTTTCGGACTGCGTGCGGATTCACTCCACCTCCGGAACGACAGGGCGGCGCGTCGTCGCGTTTTATACGCAGGATGATATCGATTTATGGGAGGATTGCTGCGCGCGCGCCATCGTCGCCGCCGGGGGAACAAAGGACGATGTTGTGCATGTATCCTACGGCTACGGACTCTTTACCGGCGGCTCGGGCTTGGACGGAGGCAGCCACAAGGTCGGCTCGCTGACGCTGCCGATGTCCTCCGGGAACACAGAGCGGCAAATTCAATTTATGACAGACCTCGGCTCCACCATAATCTGCTGCACACCCAGCTATGCCGCGTATCTCGCGGAGACGATACACGAAACGGGTAACCGCGATAAAATAAAGCTGAAAGCCGGAATATTCGGCGCGGAGGCGTGGAGCGAGGAAATGCGCCGCCACATCGAAGCAAAGCTCAGAATAAAAGCATATGACATCTACGGACTTACGGAAATCTCCGGGCCCGGCGTGTCCTTTGAATGCTCTGAACAGGCGGGTATGCACGTCAATGAGGATCATTTCATCCCCGAGATAATCGACCCCGCGACGGGGGAGCGCTTGCCGGACGGCGAAAAAGGGGAGCTTGTATTCACATCAATTACAAAAAAAGCCTTCCCGCTGCTGCGTTATCGCACGCGCGACATTTGCGTGCTGACACGCGGGACATGCGCCTGCGGCAGAACACTGGTCAAAATGGCAAAGCCCATGGGCAGAAGCGATGATATGCTGATTATCCGCGGTGTAAACGTGTTCCCGTCGCAGATTGAAACGGTGCTAATTAACTGCGGCTTTGAGGCTAATTATCAGCTTGTTGTCGATCGCGTAAGCTTTTCTGACACGCTGGAGGTAAAGGTAGAGCTGACGCCGGAGATGTTTTCTGACGAGGTGAAGGAGCTAAACCGCCGCGAAAAAGAGGTTTCCGACAGGCTGAAATCTATGCTGGGGATTCAAGCGAAGGTCACGCTTACCGCGCCGAAAAGCATAACGCGCAGCGAGGGCAAGGCTGTGCGCGTCATCGACAACAGGGCGAATAAAATCTGAGGAAATTTATTTTTATCGGGGAGTGAAACTTAATGTCACAAGAAATTGGAATCGAGCAATTATCCGTTTTCGTGGAAAATAAGCGCGGCAAGCTTGTCGGGGTGACGGAGGTTCTCGGCGCCGCCGGGGTTGACCTGCGCGCGCTTTCAATTGCGGACACGGCGGATTACGGCGTGCTGCGCGTGATAGTCGATAAGCCGGACGCCGCGCTGTCGGCGCTTACCGACGCGGGATATGTCGTGAAAAAGAACCGTGTGCTGCCCGTTTCAGTCAGCGATGAGCCGGGCGCGCTGGCAAAGGCGCTGCGTGTGCTGGCGGACGCCGGCGCGGACGTCGAATACCTTTATGCCTTTGTGGCGCACGGGGAAAATCGCGCATACGTGATTTTGCGCGTTGACGACAACGCCGCCGCGGCAGCCGTGTTGGGCAAGTCGGGAATCGCCGTGGCAACAGATGGGGAGCTGCGTCTCTCCCGGTAGGGGCGCGCGTTGCGCGTCCGCGGAGCTTCCGCCGCGCGGTATGGATTACGACGACTTTATCGCGGAAATGCAAAAGGAAATGGCGTGAGCTATAAAATCAGAATCGCGGAACCCGCTCAGAATGATATACGTGGGATATATCGGTATATTTCTGTCGTTTCACCTTACGGTACTACAATCTCCGGCATAAGCTCGTCGGCGATGACCTTCAACAGCGCCTCAAAGCGGTCGGCTTCTTCATCCCCGAAGCGCTGACGGATACGCGCGGCGACAAGGGCGACATAGTTTGTGTTGATGCGGCTGTATTCGTGGAAGCGCTCCGTCACGCGCAGATGGAATTCGCGCCTGTCGGTGTCTGAGCGCACCTTGGTGACATAGCCCTTTTCGATAAGATTTTGAACCTTGTACGCGGCGTTTGCCTGCGAAATTCCGACAAATTTCGCGAATTCGTTAATGCTTGGCTCCGGCAGCGCGTTGATAACCTCCACGCAGAAGGTTTCGACGGAGGAGAGACTTGCCTCGCGCGACTCGAACCTCGAGAATATTTTCTTGTAAAACTGGAGCTTGAATTTCGTATAAACGTCTTGGAAGGCGCGTTCTAATGAGTCCTGCATTTTGTTTTGATCCCTTCTGTATTTTTAATAAGATCCTATTTTGGCTTGGGCGTTTTATCCTCTTTACCTAATATCGGAACTTTCATCAACAGACATTATACCAAAACTAAGGTTCGCTGTGCAAGCTATTTTATCGCCTACGCGCGCCTGCGCTTCTCCCATTCCGACGGAGCCCATCCGCCGGGTCAGGGTGCAGGTGAGCGTCAAAACGTCGCCGGGGACGACAGGGGTGCGGAAGCGCGCCTCCTTGACGCCGCCGAAAAGCGCGATTTTGCCGCGGTTATCGGGCTCGGAGAGTAGGGCAATTGCCCCTGTTTGCGCAAGCGCCTCTAAAATTAGAACGCCGGGCATAACGCTGTATCCGGGAAAATGTCCCTCGAAAAAAGGTTCGTTGGCGGTGACGCATTTGATGGCGCGGGCGAATTTGCCGGGCTCGTAATCCTCCACGCGGTCGATAAGCAGGAAGGGATAGCGGTGCGGGAGCAGGCTGCGGATTTCATCGATGTTGAGTGTTGTTGGCATGATTTAAATTCCTTTATTTCACGTGCTGGCGCACGGGGTACGCGCCTGCGGGCGCGACGGGGGCGGGATTATTACGTGCTGACGCACGGGGTACGCGGGATATAACGTGCTGACGCACGGGGTACGCGTTTGCGGGCGCGGGGGATATTAACACTATCGCACGGGGTACGCGCTTGCGGGCGCGGGGGCTATGCGGGCGTGCGATTATTTGTCGTAGCGTGCGATGATTAGGGCGGCGTTGTGTCCGCCGAAGCCGAGGGAGTTCGAGAGGGCGTATTTTATATCAGTCGTTTTACCCGTGGCTGTTATGATGTTCAAGTCACATTCGGGGTCGCGCTCCACAAGGTTTATATTAGGTGGGATATACCCCTCGCGCACCGCGTTTACACAGATTATAGCCTCCACGGCTCCGGCGGCGCCCAAGCGATGCCCTGTCATGGATTTTGTGGAGCTGACGGGTACGGCACAGCCTTCCCCGAAAACCCTGCGGATGGCAAGCGCCTCGCATTTGTCGTTTAACGGGGTGGAGGTTCCGTGCGCGTTGATATATCCGATGTCGGCGGGGGATAAGCCGGCGTCGCGTATGGCGTTTTCGATGGCTCGGACAGCGCCGTCAGCGGAGGGGTCCGGCGCTGTGATGTGATAAGCGTCGCAGGAGTCACCGAAGCCCGCCAGCTCGGCATAAATCACGGCGCCGCGCGCTATCGCGTGATTATAATCCTCCAGCATCAGCATTCCCGCGCCCTCACCGAGGACAAAGCCGCTGCGGTTTTTATCAAACGGAATCGACGCGCGCGCCGGGTCAGAGCCTTCGTGCAGCGCCTTCATCGATGTAAAGCCGCCGACGGCAAGGGGGGATACGCATGCCTCCGCGCCGCCGCAGAGCATAACGTCCGTGTAGCCGTGGCGTATCATTCGCGCGCCCTCGCCTATGGCATTCGCCCCGCCCGCGCACGCCGTCACAACGCAGGAGCAGGAGCCGAGAAAGCCCGATTCGATGGCCACGCGTCCCGCCGCCATATTTGCGATGGACATCGGAATAAAAAACGGGGATACGCGGTCATAACCGCGTTCCTCACCGCGTGTATGCTCGCGCGTTATCGTGGTGAGTCCGCCGATGCCGGAGGCTATGAGAACGCCCGCGCGCGTGAGATCTGTGTTATCGGAGGTAATTCCGCTGTCGCGCAAGGCTTCACGCGCTGCTATAACGGCGAGCAGGGTGAAGCGGTCCATTTTGCGAGCCTCGGCGGGCGGGACTACGGTTTCTGTATCAATGCGCACCTCGGCGGCAAGCGTCACCTTTTGCGCGGAGGTATCGTAAGAGGTTATCGGAGCGACGCCGCATTCACCGCGGCGGGCTGCCTCCCAAAAATCCGTATGCGTACTGCCGATGGGGGTGAGCGCCCCCATGCCGGTTATTACAACACGTCTGCCGTTCATTTTCGTTTATCCTCCCATCGTCATGCCGCCGTCAACGGCAAGCACCTGTCCCGTAATATACGCCGCCTCGTCAGAGCATAAAAACGCGACGGCGGCGGCGACGTCCTCCGGCGAGCCGAAGCGGTTTTCGGGGATGCTGCGCAGCATTTCATCGCGGATATTTTCGCCCAAGGCGGCTGTCATATCGGTTTCGATGAAGCCCGGAGCGACGGCGTTTACCGTAATTCCGCGCCGTCCCAGCTCGCGCGCCGCCGTTTTTGTAAGGGCGATAACCGCCGCCTTGCTTGCCGAATAATTCGCCTGACCCGCGTTGCCAATCAGCCCCGCGACGCTTGCAATGCTGACGATGCGACCATAGCGCTTTTTCATCATAGAGCGCGAGGCGAGGCGCGAGCAATAGAACGCGCCGAATAAATTGACGCCTATCACATCGGCGAAATCCTCGTTGCTCATACGCGGCAGCAGCGCGTCGCGCGTTATTCCGGCGTTGTTGACGAGAATATCAATATCGCCCAGTTCTGTCCCCACGCGGGAGAAAAGCTCCTCGCACTGCGCGGGATCCGCGACGTCGGCGCGGACGATAATAGCGCGGGCGCCGAGGGCTTCTATCAGCGCGCGCGTCTCTTCCGCCGCCTGCTCTCCGTTTGTGTAGTTCACCGCGACGGCGGCGCCGGAGCGCGCCAGCGCAAGACACACGGCGCGACCTATGCCGCGTCCGCCGCCCGTCACCAGCGCTGTTTTTCCCGAAAGCTTCATAAACATCCCTTTCTTATTTCAACGTATTTGCGTTTGTGTATTAATAACGCCAATCGATTAATACTGTTCAATCGACACCGCTCAATTAAAAGAGCGCAGCGCCTCTGTTGTTTTTTCAAAATCCTCCGTGGTTTCGATGTTTAATACGCGCATTTCCGGAGCGGTTTTGCGCACAAAGCCGCCGAGGACGCGTCCGGGTCCTATTTCCACAACGGTGTCAACGCTCATCGCGGCGAGAGTTCTTATCGTTCGCTCGAACAGCACGGGCGACTTCACCTGACGGCACAGCAGCCCCCGAACGTCTGAGTCCGCCGCTGTTGCCCCCGTGACATTGAACACAACGGGGATAAGCTGCGGAGAGAGTGTGATTTTATCAAGCGCGTCAGACAGCTCGCGAGAGGCGTTTTCCATTAACGGCGTGTGGAAGGGTCCCGAGGTGTTAAGCGGCAGACAGCGCTTCGCGCCCAGCGATAGGCACTGCGCCTCCGCAGCCAGAACCGCGTCCTCCGTGCCGCCGATGACAATCTGTCCGGGGCAGTTTATATTCGTGACAGAGACGACGCCCGCCTCCGGGGAGGCACCTGATACACTCCGCACAGCTTCAAAAACCTTATCAGCCTCAAGCCCGAGTACGGCGCTCATACGCGATGGAACGCCCTGTGCCGAGCGCTCCATCGCCGCCCCGCGCAGGGCAAGTATAGAGAGCAGCGCGTCAAGACTGAGCGCCCCCGCGGCATAAAGCGCGGAGTATTCCCCAAGGGACAGCCCCGCCGCGAAATCCGGCGCGAATCCGGATTTCTTCAACAGCAGCGTGACGGCGGCGGCGAAAGCCGCCATGCACGGCTGGGTATAGCGCGTTTGCGACAGCGTTTCAAGGCCAGCCTCAAAGCACACCGCGCGGATATCAAAATCTGCCGAGGGATTGTCAAAAATCGCGCGCGCTTCGGGATAGGCGTCATAGAAATCGCGCCCCATACCAACCCTTTGACTGCCCTGTCCGGCGTAAAGCCAAGCGACTCTCATACGGCGCTACCGACGAGCCGCGCGCGCGCCTCGTCATACTCGCGCAGCAGCGTTTCCAAAAGCTCTGAAACGGGACGAATGGCGCTGAGCTGCGAAGATACCTGACCCGCCATCAACGAGCCTGTGTTCACGTCGCCGTCAAACACCGCGCGGCGCAGCGAGCCGAGTGTGAAGGCTTCCAGCTCGTCTCGTGACGCGCCCTCGCGCTCGCGCTTGATATAGTCGCGCGCCATGCGGTTTTTAAGTATGCGCACGGGCGCGCCGGAGGCTCTGCCCGTCACTGTTGTGCCGCCGTCGCGGGCGTCCAGCAGGGCGTTTTTGTAATTTTCGTGTATCGGACATTCCTCCGAGACGAGAAACAAGGTTCCGAGCTGCGCCGCAGCGGCGCCGAGTATTTCGGCGGCAAGGAGCTGCGCGCCGCAGGCTATCCCACCGGCTGCAATAACGGGGATATTGACGGCGGCGGCGACAGCGGGGATAAGCGCCATCGTAGTCGTCTCTCCGACGTGACCGCCGCTTTCAGTGCCCTCCGCAATCACGGCGTCCGCGCCCATACGCTCCGCGCGGCGGGCAAGCGCCGCCGCCGCGACGACGGGGAACACAAGACTGCCGGAATCCTTCCACATCGGGATATACGCACCGGGGTCGCCCGCGCCAGTGGTGATAACAGCGACGCGCTCCTCCGCCGCGATTTTCGCGATTTCCGCAACCTCCGGATGCAGCAGCAGGATATTGACGCCGAAGGGGCGGGTTGTCCGCTCGCGCGCGTCGCGGATATGCTCGCGCAGCTGCTGTGACGAGAAGCCCCCCGTACCGATAAGACCGAGCGCGCCCGCGTTTGATACAGCGGCGGCGAATTTCCCTGTCGCTATCTGCGCCATGCCGCCCTGAATAATCGGATATTTTATGCCGAGGGCTTCGCTTAAATAATTCATCTGATAATTCATCTCCCGAAAGTTATTGTCGCGCAGGCTTCACCAGCGCATATAAACGGCGCCATAGGTCAAGCCGCCGCCGAAGCCTGCTAAAATTATGCGGTCACTGCGCCGCAGCTTGCCCGTGGCGTACAGCTCATCCAGCGCAATCGGCACGCTTGCCGCAGAGGTGTTTCCGCGATGCTCGATATTCAAAAAAAAGCGGTCTAACGGCGCGCCGAGGCGCTTTGCCGCGCTTTCTATAATTCTGCGGTTGGCTTGATGACAGACAAAATGGTCAATATCCGCAATGCTTTCTCCCGCCCGCGCCGCGACGTCGCGGATGCTTTTCACCATCGCGTCCACGGCGAAGCGAAAGACCTCCTGCCCGTTCATACGTATCACGGGGGGCGTGGGAGAGGCGCGCGAGGCTTTGCCAGCGTCAAACGGATTCGGCGCGGGAGGAACACTGCCGATGACAAGCGCCTCGTCGCCGCGCGCGCCGGAAACGAAATGAAATGCGCTGTCCGAGCCTTCCGCGATAACGGCGCCCG
>JAIRRO010000124.1 GCA_031255955.1 Oscillospiraceae bacterium | reverse complement strand
GGCGGATCGTTGACTGCATCGGCGTCGATATCGATATCGGATAACTCGTCCGGCTCATCGAGGCTCAGCGGGTCGATATCAGGCGGCGAGTCGTCGGGCGGCGCCGTGTCCATCGCCGCCGCGCCGATCGGAGCTGTGCCGTGAATAAGCTGCATTTCGCGCCATTGGTCGCGTGTTAAGAGTATCTGGCGCGGCTTTGAGCCTTCAAAGGGTCCGACGACGCCGACCTGCTCCAGCTGATCCATTATCCGCGCGGCGCGCGCGTAGCCGAGGCGCAGACGCGACTGCAGCGTGGAGGTGGAGGCTCGCTGAAACTCGAAAATCACGTCCGCCGCCGCGGGCAGCATCTCGTCATATTCCGGCGCGTTCGCGTTGACGCCCTCCGCGTTTGCCGCATTTTCGACGGTGCGATTGATTTCCTCTATCACGCTGTCGGCGTATTGCGTTTCGCCCAGCTGCTTGACGTGATTCACCACAGCCTCGCGTTCTTCATCGGAAACCCACGTGCCCTGTACGCGCATCGGCTCCGCCGTGCTGTTTGGGGCGAACAGCATATCGCCGTTGCCGACCAGCTTGTCGGCGCCGCCGCCCGCGTCCAATATAATGCGCGACTCCAGTGCGGAGGAGACCTTTAACGCGATTTTTGACGGCAGGTTGGCTTTCATCAGCCCCGTTATGACGTTGGCGCGGGGGCTTTGCGTCGCTATCACAAGATGAATTCCGGCGGCGCGCCCCTTCTGCGCGACGCGCACGATGGATTCCTCAACCTCTTTGCCGCAGGTCATCATCAAATCCGCCAGCTCATCTATGACAACAACGATGCGATACATCGTTTTTTCGCCCTTTTTCATCATCGCGCGGTTGAAGCCGTCAATGTCGCGCGCCGTTTGCTCCGCGAACATATTATACCGCCGCTCCATCTCGATGACTGCCCATTGCAGGGCGCCTGCCGCCTTTTTTACATCGGTGACGACGGGGATAAGCAGATGCGGGATGCCGTTGAACACGCGAAATTCGACGATTTTCGGGTCTATCATTATGAAGCGAACCTCGTCCGGCGTGGATTTATACAGTATGCTGAGAATCAGCGAATTCAGACACACGGATTTGCCGGAGCCTGTCGTTCCCGCTATCAGCACATGCGTCAGCCGCGATATATTCCCGACAATCGATTCCCCGGGGATATTCTTGCCGATGGCGAACGTGAGGCGCGACGGCGCGTCCCGAAACTCCGGCGATTCGATTATATCCCGCAGATATACCGTAGAGACGATTTTGTTCGGAACCTCCACGCTGACGGTGGAAATGCGCTCGGGCATAGGTCCTATGCGGACGCCCGACGCGCCGAGCGCCAGAGCGATATCGCCCGTCAGATTGGTGAGCTTAGAGAGCTTTGTACCGGCTTCAAGCTCCGCCTCATACCGCGTTACGGAGGGCCCGCGCGTCGCGTTTGTTATCTTGACGCTTACTCCGAAGCTGCGGAAGGCGACCTCCAGCCGCTCGGAATTCATACGCACCTCTTCAGAGCCATCCACGCCGCGCTCTCCGGCGCCGGACGCCAGCAGCTCCACCGGGGGATAGGCGTACTCCGCGTCGGTCACTGTCGCGGCGGCGCCGTCCAGGCTTTCAAGCGCCTCGGCGACTGCCCGCCGCCGTGATTTATCGGCGGGCTTTGCGGCGGCGGCGGTTGGGGGATGCGGCTTGCGGGCGGTATCCCTCGTCGCTCTTTTGCCCTCCATAAAGGGAATGTCCAAAGGAATATCGTTCGCGCGCGGGTCAGGCTCTGCTGCCACGTCGCCCTCCGCCTCGTGGTTGGGTTCGGACTCGGGAGCGGATTTCGGCTCCGGCTCGGGGTCCGGGACAACGTCCACGGGGCGGATATACGCGTCCTCATAGGCTGCATATGGCTCGTTATGCTCGTGCGGGGGGAGCGGCTGCTTGACATCATCCAGCGGAATGTCTATCTCTGAGCGGCGACGGCGGCGCGGCGCGCTCTCACGCGGGGGCGGAGGCGGCTGCGGCTCATATTCGCGCCGCTCGCGGTTCCGCACGGCGTCAATCAGTCCTGAGAGCGTCCTGTTGAACGCTGAAAACAGCAGGAAAATCATCGCTATGATAAAAATAATCTCTGTAAACAGCTTGTTCGTCAGCACGGCAAGCGTGACGGCGAGCGCGCCGGAAACAACGCCGCCGGAGGCTCCCGCCCCGGCATCCGTCCACAGCAGCCGCAGCATATCAGCCGAAACCGTGTATTCGTAGTCGCAGGCAAACAGATGAATCAGCACGCCGAGCGCCGCGGGCAGCAGCAGGGAGCAGACGACGCGGAAGCGCACCGGCTGCCCGCGATGAAACCCGAGGATAAACGCGCACAGCAGCAGCGCGGGCGGCATGGCATAAAAGCCGCCGCCTATCAGCCGCAGGATAAAATCGCGCGGCGCGGCAATCAGCCAGCCGCCCTCCGCGCCGTATCCGAAGAACAGCAGCAGAGACAGCGCGAGGCAAACAGCGGCGCCGATTTCGCGGCGGCGCGGCTGCCTTGCGGGTTTTTTAGCGGGCGATTTCGCCCGGCTGTTTTTCTTGGGTGGGGCTTTTTTTGTCTGCGGCATAGATTAAAATTACCTCGTTTTATCGTGTGTGTTGTTAAAAAATCAGCGAGAGCAGGATAATCAGCGCGCCCGCGGCGAAGCAGTAATACGAATACGGGGATTGATCCTCCCGCCTAAGCTCAAAGCGCATCAGCGAAATGGCGACGGTTCCCGACACCGCCGCAACGAGAAATCCGACGATGTACGCGGGGAAGGCGCTCCAGTCGATGCCGTTTCTCAGCGCGGCGGCAAACGCCACGACGGCGGAGCCGGCGATCGCCGGAATGGATAGCAGCAGCGAGAATTTTATGGCGAACTCGCGATCCGCCCCGCGGGATAGTCCCACCGTGACCGTCGCGCCGAGGCGGGAGAGTCCCGGAATCAGCGAAACGGTTTGGGCAAGACCGATCATCAGGGCGTCAGACAGCGTGAGGGTGCGCTCCGTTTTCGTGCCGGATCTTAAATATTTCGACGCGACGAATAAAAGCGCGCCCGATAAAAGCAGCATAAATCCGATAAAACCCGTGTTGAAGAACAGCCTGCGAATTAATCCGTAAAACGGCAGCGCGACAAGCATCGGCAGCGTCGCCATTATCATAAGGATAAGCGTGCGAACCGGCGGCGTGGCGGATCGGCGCACCTCGTCCCCGCGCAGCAGGATAACCGTCTCTGATATAATAGAGCGAAGCTCGCGGCGCAGCGAAACGCACACGGCGACAAGCGCGCCCAGATGAAGCATCACATCAAACAGCAGACGCGAATCATCGGCGGCAAGCGTACCGAACAGATTTTGAAGCACGGAAATATGCCCTGAGCCTGACACGGGCAGAAACTCAGCCATACCCTGTATGATGCCGAAAAAAACGGCAAGCAGAATCGGCATAATTTTATGTACCTCCCCGGCGAATAATAGGGGTTTGAACTCTAACTATATCATAAATAACGGATTTGTCAAACGGATTTAACGCGGTGTGGGCGCGGAGGTGTTGCGTTTTCCGGGGCGTTGGGGTATAATGGACAAAAATACATATGTGTCCGCGCGGTCACGGGCTTGGGTATGTGCGATATTGAGGTGTATGTTCTTTGACGGATGACGCGAAATTTAACAGGATGATCAACGAGCCTGTGGAGAAGCTGATAGGGAAGCTTGCTGTGCCGACGGTGCTGATAATGCTGGTTTCCGCGATGTATAACTCGGCGGATATGTACTTCGTCGGGTCGCTGGGGACGGCGGAGACGGGCGCAATCGGGGTTAATCTTTCCCTGATGGCGATAATTCAGGCGACAGGCTTTTTCTTTGGGCAGGGCTCCGGCAACTATGTATCCCGCGCGCTGGGCGCGAAGCGGCGTGAGGACGCGGAAAAGATGGCGTCCACGGGGTTTTTTCTGGCGTTTGCGTTCGGCTGCGTTATCGCGGTGTTCGGTACGCTGTTTATAGAGCCGCTGGCGTTGGCGCTGGGCTCCACGGAGACTATTCTTCCGCACGCCGTGCGCTATCTGCGGTATATCCTGCTCGCGGCGCCCTTTATGGTAAGCTCCATCGCGCTCAATAATCTGCTGCGGTTTCAAGGCTCCGCCATTTTCAGTATGATCGGCATGGTGTCCGGCGCCGTGCTTAACGTCGCGCTTGACCCGCTGTTTATTTTCGTGTTTGACCTCGGCGTCGCGGGGGCTGCTATGGCGACGGCGATTAGTCAGGTGGTGGGCTTTGCGCTGCTGCTGGCGGGCTGCTTCCGCGGCGGCAACGTGAGAATTTCCCCAAAGAACTTTTCCCCGAGCCTTGCCCGCTGCATAGACATCGCGCGCGGCGGTACGCCCAGCCTGCTGCGTCAGGCTATGATGAGCGTATCGGTCATCGTTCTCAACCACTCCGCCAAGGGCATCGGCGGCACCAAAGAATTTGTGGACGCTGTAATCGCTGCCGTGTCCGTTGTCAACCGCGTTGTGATGCTCTCCGGCTCTGTGATGCTGGGGCTGGGGCAGGGCTTTCAACCGGTGTGCGGCTTCAATTACGGCGCGGGACGCTATGACCGCGTGCGGCGCGGCTTCCGCTTTTGCGTTGCCACCTCCGGCGCGCTGCTGATAATCGTCGCCGCGTGCTGCTATGTGTTCGCGCCCGATATAGTGCGGTTTTTCAGAAACGACGCGGACGTCATCGCGATTGGGCAATACGCCCTGCGCGCGCAGGCGTTCGTGATGCCGCTTATGAGCTGGATTGTGCTGTGCAATACAACGCTGCAAACGACGGGACAGGCGCTGCCCGCCAGTATATTATCGTTCGCGCGGCAAGGTTTTTTCCAGATTCCGCTGCTGCTTATTCTTGTTTCGCTGCTGGGCGTCCGCGGAATTCAGCTGGCGACGCCGATTGCCGATTTTTGTACGTTTTTGCTGTCCGTGCCATTCGGCGTGGCGGCGTGGCGCAGGATGAAGGTAAACGCGCCGTCGATTGACACGCCTACATACTGAGAAACGCGTTGATAAATCCGTCCAGCTCGCCGTCCATCACGGCGGTAATATTCCCGTTTTCAAAGCCTGTGCGGTGATCCTTCACCAGCGTATACGGCATAAATACATATGAGCGGATTTGACTACCCCACTCGATTTTCATCTGCTCGCCCTTGATGTCGCTTATTTTTTCAAGATGCTCGCGTTCTTTTATTTCAACGAGCTTGCTGCGCAGCATCCGCATGGCGATTTCGCGGTTTTGGTGCTGGCTGCGCTCTACTTGGCACGAGACGATTATCCCCGTCGGAATGTGCGTGATACGCACGGCGGATTCCGTTTTGTTTACGTGCTGTCCCCCCGCGCCCGAGGAACGAAATGTATCGGATTTTAAGTCCTCCGGTCGGATTTCAAGCTCAACATCGTCCGGCACGACGGGCGTGACCTCGATAGCGGCGAAGGATGTGTGCCGCCGCCCCGATGAATCGAACGGGGATATGCGCACAAGGCGGTGTATGCCGCTTTCGCTTTTCAGGTAGCCGTAAGCGTTGTCGCCGTCAATTTCTATCGACGCGGATTTAAGTCCGGCTTCCTCCCCGTCGAGATAATCAAGCACCTTGCAGGTCATATTGTGCCGCTCTGCCCAGCGTGTATACATACGAAACAGCATTTGCGCCCAGTCCTGCGCCTCCGTGCCGCCCGCACCGGCGTGAAATGAGAGTATGGCGGGGCAGTTATCATACTCGCCGGAGAGCAGCGTGGACAGCCGCGCGGACTCAAGCGCAGCTTCAAATTCGCGCAACTCGGCTTCAATCTCCGGCAGCTGTCCGGAGTCGTCCTCCTCGCGCGCCATTTCGATCAGGGTGATGACATCCTCATAGCGGCGCTTCAGCTTGCCGTAGCCGTCGATTTTAACGCGCAGCTGCTTTAATCGGCGCAGCGTTTTTTGCGAGGCGTCAAGGTCGTTCCAAAAACCATCCGTCTCGCTGTTTTTTTCAAGCAGGCGCAGCTCGTCCTCGGCGGCGTCAAGCTTCAGCGCCGAGCCCAGCTCGCGCAGCGCGCCCTCCGACGCAAGCGCCCGCGATTTGAAGGTATCAAGCTCAATCATAAATCGTTGCGGTATCCTTTATCGTTGAAATTATTGCCTTTGAAATCACGACGAGTATAGCACAAAAAATTTTTGTTGACAAGTGCCGTATGGTGTGGTAATATACCGTGACTGACGATTGGGACGCATTCTATGGCGTCGGTTCGCAGCGCGCGGAGGAGTTCCCGAGTGGCCAAAGGGGGCAGACTGTAAATCTGTTGTCAACGACTTCGGTGGTTCGAATCCACCCTCCTCCACCACCTACCCCGCGGGGGTATTTGTTCTGATATACGCAATATATGAAGCATACGCAACCCGGGGCGCGCCGCGCGCCGCGGCACACGCGCGAGTGGTGGAATTGGCAGACTCGCTAGATTCAGGTTCTAGTGCTCACTACGGGCGTGCGGGTTCAAGTCCCGCCTCGCGCACCAAAACGAAGAAAACCCACAGCCCTTGTGACTGTGGGTTTTTTCTTGCGCCGCAATGGGATTGTTGCCTTTCGGCGCTGTCTCTTGTGAGTGTATATTATCATATTTGAGGGGATAAAAACGCTAATGGGAGATGAAAATGCTAATGAAAACGCTAACGAAAAAAAGCGCCCCCCGGCGCGAACCGGGAGGCAAAGAGGTGAAAAACTGTGAAGGAAAAGAGTGATTATATTTTACCGTGAGGTGTGGAGCGCGTCAAGCGTTATTTAATTGCTCTTGTCGAGCATTGCACACGGCGACGAGCTCCGTCTTGGCAACGTCTACGAAATCGCCGTCCTTGTACACGATGTACTGCGTGAAGCTGCCGCTGGCTTTGCGAGTGTCCTTTTGCCCGTAGGCGTAGATTGCGCCCTCCTGCGGCTCTGTGATGTAGAGGTCTCCGGCGTCGCCGGTGCCGTAGCCGCCCGTGTAGCCTCCGATTTTGCGCGCAAAGCTGATTTTGGCGGTCTTGGGGTCTACTTCGGCTACCCACGGGTTAGAGTAGCGGCGGTGGTTGAAGGCGTCGAACGTGTATACAACTTTCATTTTGATTTCTCCTTTACGGTTGTTGCGGTGATGAGCGGGGGTTGTCAAGCGGGGTCAGACGGGCGGGGCTTGGCGGCTCTGTTGAGTATGTCGAGCGCCGCGGTTTGCGTGATGGGTTTTGGCGTCCTCCGGTTGCGCTCCCACGATATCAGCGTGAGGCGCGGAACCTTGAGCAGCGCGGCGGCTTGGGCTTGCGATAGCCCGGCGGCGGCTCGGGCGGCGAGGATGTCGTCCGCGAACTGGGCAGAGTCTGTCGTCATTGGAGGGGCTCCTTTCTGTGTGTCCCGGCGGCGGGGTTGCCGCCGCCGGGTGCGGGGGGATGGTTATCTGGCGATGGTGTCGTTGTATGCTCGCCGGAGCCTGCGCGCCTCGTTGATGAATTGTTGCGGGGGGACGCCCTCCTCCTGACATTTGCG
>JAIRRO010000074.1 GCA_031255955.1 Oscillospiraceae bacterium | reverse complement strand
ATGTCACATTCGCATACGCAGGACTGGAGAGCGTCGAAATCCCCGACGGGGTGACGGAAATCAAACATCAAGCGTTCGCAGAGTGCAAAGAGCTTACGCTGTGCAAAATTCCGGACTCTGTTCAAACCATAAGCGACCGCGCTTTTGAAAACTCCCCCAATGTCGTCATTGTCGCGTCGGAGGGTTCATACGCGGCGCAGTACGCGGCGGAGCAAGGCATCCCGTTTCAGGCGGCGTAGTAGCTGAGGACGAGGAGAGAGGAGGTTTATCGCGATGACACACCACAGCAAGCGCTTCAAACGCGGCGCGGAGGATAACGAGCGCGGGGCGATAGTGATGGAAGCCACCATATCGCTCTCGGTGTTCATCTTCGCGATATTTATGCTGCTCTCCATCGTCAATATGTGCTTTGTACAGGCGAAAATCGGCTCGGCGCTCGCCTCCTCGGCAAAGGAGCTGTCGCAATATTCATTTTTGTACTATAAATTCAGCCTTGACAAGGCGCAGGCGAAGATGAACACGGCAAACGCCTCCAGCCGCGCGACGGCGAATCAGACGATAGACGGCGTTGCCACCGTACTCGGCGCGATAAACGACAGCGCAGAGAGCCTTGAGGCGGGCAGCTTCGGCGAAATTGCGGGTGCTGCCGGAACGATGGGTACCACGGTGGAGAGCCTTGGGACGCTGTACAAAAACGAGCTGGAGGATCCGAAGGCGTTCATCATCGGTATGGCGAAGCTGGCGGGCGAAGAGGTGCTGGAAACAGGCAAAAACAAGCTGGGTCAGGTTTTGGCGCGCGCCCTGATGCAAAAAAATCTGGTGGAATCAAAGGCTGACACGGCGGATAAATTTCTGCGGCGGTACAAGGTTATGGGCGGTCTTGACGGACTGGACTTTGACGGCTCATCGCTGATGGCATACGGCAAAAGCGATGAAATTCAGCTTGTCGTGGCGTACAAAATAGAGGTGGTGCGGCTGCTGAATTTCGATTTTCACTTCACCATAACGCAGTGCGCCAAAACGGACGCGTGGGGCAACGGCATATCCGCGATACGCATGGCGCGAACCATATTAGATGCCAGCGGCTCCAGCGTGTGGGATCTGCCCGCGTGGGAGCGCGGAAAGTCGATTACCCGTATGGAAAAAGCGAAAATAAGATATACGGCAGACACCGGCTTTGACGGATACAGCAAGGCGGAAAATCAATTTATACAGATAACCTCCATGGACGGGGCTTCATATAAAAACGCCAACAATATACAGAAAAGACTGCTGGATACGTACAACAAAATGTATAAACAGGTCTCAGCGCTCGGAGAGACAATAAAGGTGAAGGATCGCGAAAACGCCAATCAAGTGACAGAGCTTGCTTCCCCGGAGCTGACGCGCACATATAAAATCATCCTTGTGGTGCCGGACAATGCCGATATGGCGCTGGTTAAGGGCGCGGCATCCAAGTTCGAGTCGACGCAACGCGCGCAGGGGCGCTCTGTTACCGTGGAGGTGAAAACGGGCTACGGCGTCCCCACGGAGAAAAATAACGACGCCACAGGAAGCGCCGACAGCGGAGATTCGGGCAGCGGCGGCAGCAGCTCCGGCGGCGGGGCAGATTCAAGCAACAGCGCCGACTCCGGCGCGGGCGCGTCGTAGCGCTATGATGATTACGATTATCACGTGCCTTGCCGCTTTGGCGCTCGGCGGGATCAGTCTGCTTTTAATAAGGCTCGATTTCGCTCGCCACAGCGCGGGCGCGCCGGAAAATAACCGCGCGGCGCTCTCCGGGAGGGCGTGGGTGTTCGCGGGCGTGATGATTGCGCTGTGCGCCGGTATGGCGGCAGCGCTGAGTTTGGTTTATCCCGAAAATTCGTTCCTGTTCAATATGAAAAGGCTCTGCCTGCTCAGTCTGCTATGGCCGGCGGCGCTTGTGGATTACAAAACGCTGCGGATTCCGAACCTGTTTATTATAGCGGGCTGCGCGTATCGCGTCATCATATTCGCGTTTGAGCTGCTGCTTGAAGGCGAGGGGCTGCTGCCGCGCGCCGCGGGCGAGCTGATTGCCGCCGCCGCGATAGCCGTCGCGGCGCTGCTGTGCGCCCTGCTTGTGAAGAATTCCATCGGCTTCGGCGACGTGAAGCTGTTTATAGTGATGGGGCTACACCTCGGACTTGAGGGGATATGGAGCGCGGTGTTTGTATCGCTGTTTGTTTCCTTCATAGTCTCTGTGGTGCTGCTCGCAACGAAAAAGAAAACCCGCCGCGACGTGATACCGTTCGCCCCCGCGATAATGCTCGGGACGTTTCTGTCGGTGTTCCTCACCGGGAGGTGATGTCCCCGCGCGCCTTGTTGGGTTGTCGTCGGGAATAGAAGCATTGTGTGCGGCGGTTGCCGCCCCGCCGCGTCACAACTACGCGGATTTTTACATTGCCATTACCCCATTACGACAAAAAAACAAATATTTCGCAAAAACCGCTTGCATTTCATATTCTGTTGTGCTAAAATCATTTCCGCAGGACCGGTAAAACGGGCCGCGGCGGTCGTGTGGTGTTGGTCGCACCGCGCGACGCAAGTAGGGAATCCAGTTAAAAGCAAAGCCTACGAGCACGATTTCTCGCCACCGCAGCACCCCCAAGTATACACGTTTTATCCCGTGTTTACAAGCATAGTGCCAAGCGGAGGTCGGGGATTCGGGAATACGTCGAATTTAATACGCCGTTATTTTATGCATTTTAATACGGTGTGTGTTTGGGCGCGTAGGTTACGGGGCAGCTTGTCCCCAATCCCTGCGCGCCCGTTTTTGCCGGTTCTCACGAGATAGCCCCCGTTTTTCGGGGGCACGGGAGAACCCAACTATATATTTGGAGGTACAACATGAAACGCACAAGCAAACCCTTAGCCCGACTCTTAACTCTGGCGCTGACAGCAGCGCTGCTGCTCTGTCTGTTGACAACAGGCGCAGTAGCCGCCCGGTACCCCGACATCGGCGGACACTGGGGCGAAACCGCAATCGAAAAGTGGAGTGACTACGACATACTCCACGGCACAGACCTCGGCACCTTTGACCCCGACGGAGCGCTGGACACAACACAGCTCGCGCAGCTGCTTGTGAACACCTTCGGCTATGACCAAAGCTACACCGGCGCACTGCCCGGCTACAGCAGCATATGGGGTGAAGACGCCATCCGCAAAGCGGTAGCCGCCGGAGTAATGGACGCATCGGAAGCCGCGCTCACACTAACACGCGAGCTCGCGGCAAAAATCATCGCGAAAGCATTCGCCATCGCACCCGTCACCGGCACAAGCAAATTCGTTGACGACTACAGCATCACAAACGAATACAAACCCTATGTAGCAGCACTCGGCAGAGCCGGAATCTTCAACGGCAACGAAAGAAGCGAATTCATGCCCGCGGACAGCTTCAGCCGCGCGCAAATAATGCAAGCGCTTGACAACGCCGTGACAGACGTCATCAAAGAAAACAAAACAACCGACTCGGCAAAAAGCATAATCATCAACAAAACAAACGTAACACTGACAGAAAGCGTAATAGAAGACGACCTGATCATCGCGCAAGGCGTAGGCGACGGCGACGTCACGCTTGACAGCGTAACCGTCAAAGGACGCCTCGTCGTACTCGGCGGCGGCAGCAACACCATCCGCATCAAGGGCAACAGCAACATCGCCGAAATCATCGTAAACAAAACCTTCGGACAAGCAGCGCGCGTACTCATAGACAGCGCGGACGCAACAATCGGCACAGCAACGATAGCCGCGGAAAGCAAAGCAGCAATAGCGGCAACAAGCACCGCAGCAGCCATCGGCAGCATCACCGTCGCCCCGGCAACGGAAGTGAACGCCTACGGCGAAATCACAACAAAGACCACCCCCGCGGCAACAACACTCACCGTAACAGCGAAAGCCGCAACAGTGACAATCGACGCGCCGAACACCGCGCTGACACTATCCTCCGGCGCAGCCATTGACACACTCGTCATCGAAGAAAAGACCACAGCAACCATCTCCAGCGGCGCCGCTGTAAAAGCCGCGACGATAGCCGCCAGCGACGTAAAAATCTCCGGCGCGGGCAAGCTGACAACAGCGCTTGTCACCGCAGACGCCAAGAGCGGCGTCGAAATCCGCACAAGCGGCACAAAGGTAACGGTGGACAAGGACGCCGG
>JAIRRO010000051.1 GCA_031255955.1 Oscillospiraceae bacterium | reverse complement strand
ATTTCTGTTGACAACACCCGCGGATTGCGGTATTCTTATAAAAACTCAAAAAAATATTTTTAAGGAGTGGTACTATGAAAAATTTTGAGGGTAAAGTCGCTTTCATCACGGGCGGAGCGTCCGGCGCGGGCTTTGGTCAGGCGCAAATTTTCTCAGAGGCGGGTATGAAGGTTGTCATCGCCGATGTGAACGACGCGCGTCTTGCAGAGGCTCAGGCGTATTTTGACGGCAAGGGCGCTCCGGCGCACACGCTGAAGCTCGACGTTCGCGACCGCGACCAGTGGGCGGCAGCCGCTGCCGAAACAGAAAAGAAATTCGGCGTCCCCGATCTTCTTGTCTTAACGGCGGGCGTCAATGCCTTTGGTCCTGCTGAGGCTACAACGTATGAGGATTACGACTGGATTATGGGCGTATGTCTCGGCGGCGTGGTCAACGGTCTTGTGACATTCGTGCCGAGGATGATTAAAGCCGGCGGACAGCGTCACATCGCCTCCACGGTCTCTTACGGCGCGTTTGTCGCAGGCGCAACCACAGCTCCGTACACCGCTGCCAAGCGCGCGGTACTCTCTCTGCTGGAGAGCTATTGGATCGCCCTGAAGCCGTACAACATCGGCGTCACCGCGCTGTGCCCGGCAAACATCAACAGCAACATCTGGGAAGCGGCGTTAAAGCACAAGGAAGCGGGCGGCTCCTCCGGCTATGCCGTCACGGAAAAGGGCTATAACTTCCTCGCCTCTATCCACAAGAACGGTATGGATCCGCGCGTTCTCGCCGAGTGGCTGAAGGAAGCCGTTGAAAACGAGCAATTCCTCTGCCTGCCGTACAAGCACGCCGAAAATATGGTGCGCAGCGAAATTCAGCGCTGGATCGATTACACCACGCTCGGCGGTCAGCAGCTCGCGGATTACCGTCAGACGCTCCCCAAGAGCAAGCTTGATTTCGAAATTATGATGGAGCGCGAGGGTACATCAATGATGGGCGGACCGCCCCCCGTGGAGGGTCAGGAAGCACCCCCGCCGTCCTTCAACCTCGACACCGGCGGCTTCGGCATGGCAAGCGGGGACATCGATTGGGTCGCCGATAATAAAAAGTATAAATAAACCGAATTAAGAGAATTTTATTTTTACATAATGCGCACCAAGCGGGAGACGGAAACGTCTCCCGCCTTGTTTTTGTTCCCTCCCGGCAAGCTGCCGCTTAATAATCCGCTATTCGGCGTGCGAGCGCGTGTTTGGGACGGAGAACTTTCATCCGAGCTTGACGATATCAGTCGGTGATGGTAGAATAGTCTCGAACGGTGGTGTTTACAGGTTGTTTTTTGTCGGGAGAATCAACACGAAATTATTTAAAGAAATTATGACTGTTTTAACGGATGAGGTAATATTGACCGAAAAACAGATTGAACATATAAAGGAACGACACCCGCGGGATTACGAGCGATACGCAGCGCACATTCCAGAAATCTTGAGCACCCCGGATTACATACTTGAAGCGAACAAGCCGAACAGCCTTGTATTGCTAAAAAAGTTTTCCTCTGACGATGGGCGATTCCAGTTGATATTACGCTTGAAATCAAGTGCAGATGATGTTGGCTTCAGTAATTCCGTGATTACATTTATGAAGATTGAGGAAAAGCGCTATCTCAGATATTTACGCGCAAAAAAAATACTTTACAAGCGCGAATAGCTATGGTATAATCAACATATAACAAGGATTGGTGTTTGAGGTGGTCAATTTCGTGGCAGCCACACGCCGATGGTACTGACAGGGGAAACCCGAGAGATGCGGGAGAACGCCACGCCCGCCAAGCACCAAGCGGGAGACGGAAACGTCTCCCGCCTTGTTTTTGTTCCCACCCGGCAAGCCGCCGCTTAAAAATCCGCTATTCGGCGTGCGAGCGCGGCAAATTCCGGGATGCCGAGCGTTTCTCCGCGGGCAAGCACATCTATCCCCTCGGCGGTCAGCATATCCGCCGCCGCGTCCTTGGGGAGTCCGAAGCCGCCGGAGACAAGCGCGTTCACCAGCGTTTTACGTCGCTGCGCGAAGGCAGCCCGCACAACGCGGAAAAAGAAATCGGCGTCCTCAATCTCCGGCGGCGGCGCGTGCGGCGTTAAACGCACGACAGAGGATGTGACCTTGGGCGCTGGCATAAAGCTCTCCGGCGGAACATCGAACAGCGCCTCCGCGTCGGCGTGATAATTGATAAACACGGTAAACGCCCCATAGTCCGGCGTACCCGGCAGGGCGCAGACGCGCCGCGCCGCCTCGCGCTGCACCATTATCGTAATGCTCTCAAACACGCCCGCTTCAAGCATCGCGGCTATGGCGGGCGCTGTGATGTTATACGGCAAATTTGAACACGCGGCAAGGCGCGTTTCGCCCCGGCGCGTCATCAGCTCGCGAATACCGAGCTTCATCGCGTCTCCGCGAACTATCTCATAATTTTCGCATTTTTGCAGTGTTTCCTCAAGAATCGGAAGCAGCGCCGTGTCCAGCTCCACCGCTGTGACGAAGCCCGCGCGGCGGCACAGCTCCGCTGTCAGCGCGCCGATGCCGGGTCCTATTTCAAGCACGTGCGTATCGCGCGCAAGGCGGGCGGAGTCCGCTATGCGCTCCGGAATTTCGGGGTTGATGAGAAAATTTTGCCCCATTGATTTTGAAAAGCGGAATTTGTGCCGCGCAAGCAGCGCTTTTATTTTTTCCGCCTCGTCCGTCGTGGCGTATTTCCTGTTTTTCGTTTTGTTTTTCATATCTCCGGCGCTTCCCCTTCGCAAATTTCAGCTCCGCGCCGGTTCTTTTTCCGTCGCCGCGCGTTTCTTGTCAAACACGGCGATGTAGATAATGCAGATGGCGATTGACGGCAGGGATGCTATCGGCGCGGCGAAGCCGAGCATAAACAGCCTGAAGCTCATTGTCCCCGCCACCCCCGCAAACAGCAGCGATAGCGGTACGCGCACGGCAAATGTCGAAACCATACTGTGCAGCATAGCGATATTCGATTTTCCGCAGCTGCTGAGGTAGGCGTTTAGATTAAACACGAAGGATATCAGCAGCAGATCGATCGAAAACGAGCGCAGGTGCGCGGCGGCGCCCGCGATGACCTCCGGCTTGCCGTTTGCGAACAGCGCCATAATGGCGTCCGGCGCAGCCTGACACGCAATAAGCGCAATCAGCTCTATCACAAGCGAATAGAATATCCCCCAGCGCGTAGCGGCAATCGCGCGGTCGCGCCGCATCGCGCCCAAATTTTGCGCCGCAATCGCCGCCACGGCGTTGCTGATCGCCATCGGGAACAGCCCGACAAGGCTGAACACCTTTGCTATCAGTCCGACGGCGGCGCTCTCCACCACGCCCATATCGTTGACGATACCCGTTATTATCATAAACGAGATATGTACAAGAATTTCTTGCATCCACAGCGGTATGCCGACCTTAAAAATGCTTGCTGCCGACGGCGCGTGCGGCTTGAAATCGCGCTTGGCAAACGGGAACGGAAATTTTCTTTTTAACAGCCACGCGCCGATGACGACGAATGTCAACAGCTGCGACAGGCTTGTCGCCAGCGCGACGCCCATCTCCGCCCAGCCGAACGCCCCGACAAACAGAAAATCCAGCACAATATTCGCTGCCGCGCCAAGCCCGCCGACGATGCTGGGTACCTTGGCGTTGCCCAATCCGCGCGCGATGGCGCTGATAACGCTGTAGCCGAAGTTGAACGGAATTCCGATTGCCGCAAACAGCACATAATTCATCGCGGACGGACGCGCTAATTCCGGTGTTCTCAAAAGCGTCAGCATCGGCGAGGCGGTCAGGGCAATAGCCGCCGTAATCGCGGCGGCGGCAATCAGCCCCACCGTCATAAATGTCCCCGCGGCGCGCGCGCAGCCGGCGTCGTCGCGCTCCCCCATTCGTCGCCCGACCAAAACGGTGCCGCCCGTGCCGAGCGCTATTGTAAATGTATAGACAATCATCAGCACCTGCGTGCCTGTGGAAACACCGGAGATTATCTCCTCCGGCGTGAAATATCCGATGACGAATAAATCCACCGCGCCATACAGCGCCGACATAATCCCCGACGCGATAAACGGCCACGCGAAACGCGGCAGCAGCGCGCTGATGCGCCCCTGTGTTAAATCCAGTCCGTATTTTCTCTTATTCAATGCCTTAACCCTCAGCTTCCCGGGGCGCTTTATTGTCCCCGTCTTCAAACGCTTTGCCCGCCACGGCTTCTATGTGATAGCGCGGGCGGCGCTTTGCCTCTGTATATGTCCGCCCGACATATTCCCCGACAACGCCGATGGCAGCCGTCACGACGCCGCCGACAAACCACACGGACGGCAGAATAAACCGCAGCGCCCCCGCCCCGGAGGCTAGCGCCGAAACAAACGTCGCCACCGACACCAGCAGCATAACGGCGCCGAGCCATATAATCATCCGCAGTGGCTTCAGGCTGAGGCTTGTCACCCCCGTTACGGCGAGGTGAATGAGCGAGCGGGCGGTATATTTCGTCTCTCCGGCGCTGCGCTCTCCGCGCTCATATGTGACAACGGCGGACTTAAACCCCAGGCGCGGCACGATGCCGCGTATGAATAAATCCCGCTCCGGATATTCCGAAAGCGCCTCCATCGCGCGGCGGGAAAGCAGACGAAAATCCGAGTGATTATATACGACGCCGCAGTCCAGCATATTCAGCAATCTGTAGTATGTCAGCGCCGTAAAGCGCTTGAAAAACGTGTCCGTTTCGCGCTTTGACCGTACACCGTAAACAACGTCCGCGCCGCTCAGATATTGCTCTGTCATTTCGTCAATCGCGTTTATATCGTCCTGCAGGTCGGCGTCCGTCGTTATGGTGAAATCCGCGCGGCGGCGCGCGGCGTCCAAACCCGCCATTATGGCGCTTTGCGTGCCTCTGTTTCCCGATAGCTTCACGCCGCAATATTCGGGGTGCCGCTCTGTCAGGCTTTTTATTATGCTCCATGTTCCGTCCCGCGAGCCGTCGTCAACAAGCAGAATGCGGCTTTCAGCAGAGATTTTTCCCCGCGCTGTCAGAGTCTTCAGCTTTTCAAGGATAACGCCGCTTGTCAGGGGCAGCGCGTCCTCTTCATTATAGCAGGGGATTACGATATACAGGGTGTTGTTCAATATGTGTCCTCCGTTTGACGGACCCTCGTCTGTTTTCTTGTATTTATCATAATACAGTAATGCCGCCCGATTATCAATATTATTCCGCAATTTTATTCAAAAATAGCGCGCCCGCCTCGCCGTCGCCCGATTTTTTCAACCTCACAGCATCACGGGGGATGTTCTCCACTCCGCGCCGCCGATGCGCCGCGTCGCGTCAGGATACCCGAGGTTATATAGATCCGTCGCGGCGGATTCAATCTCTATCATCCGCGCGGCGGCTTCGCCGATGCCCGCTCCGGCGGCAGGCTGCGTGACAATGGGAAGGCGCGCTGTCCGCTTCATTTCACGCAGCAGCGCGCGCCCCTCTTCGTTCGCCGCGAGCGGGCGAATATATGGCGGCGCGGGCGGCAGGTCGCCGCGCACACCGAGCGCCGCGCAGAGTAAAAATCGCCGGACTCGGCTGTGCGCATATCTTTTTGTTTTTATCAAATCGGCGGCTGCGGCAAGGCTGCCCGCCGTTTTGGCGGCAGCGGCGGTGCGCTCCGCTATGCCGTCGCCGGAGCCTTGAATTTGTAAAAAGTCGATAAGTGTCATCGTGCGCAGCCTTGACAGCGCCGCCGCGTCAAGCATCTCCGGCAGCATAAGCTCAGCATCGTTCGCGCTCTCGCGCAAGGCGCGGCGGATGGCGGCGGAGGATATGCCCGGCTCGCGCCGCCGCGTGAAGAACTCTATATCCGCGCCAAGTGAACGCGCCGCGCGGATATATTCCACAGCCAGCATATTGTTCGGCGTTTGCAAAATATCCGGCGATTCAAAAAGGCGATCTAACGCCCGCTGACGCGCCGCGCCATAAGCTAAGCCGAGCTTTATCCCCTCCCGCGTCAGCTCCTCACATTCCGGCGTGGATAGCGCCGCGGCGGCGGCGCGCAGCGTGGATATTTCCCCGCTTTCGCTGCCGAAGGCTATCGCCCCGACGACGCCCGTTGATATCATTAGCGCCACGCCCGCACGGGCGAAAGCTTCCGCTGAGGACAATGCGAAGGGCGTCGGCAGCTCCAGTACAAGGTCTATCCCGATTTCAACCGCCCGAGCCGCCCGGGTGTGCTTTGGGTATGCCGCCGCCTCGCCGCGCTGGACAAAATTCGGCGACATCACGCCGATAACGGCGGCGCCGGGATATGCCGCCCGCGCGCTTGAAGCAAGCGCCGCATGCCCCGCGTGCGCGGGATTCAATTCGCAAATAATGCCGACCGCCTTCATAAAAACGCCTTTCGTGCGCGGCTATATCGCCCCTTGGAAATATGCCTTTTCGGTGAAAAATATAAAAAATGAAATTTATGATTGATATTTGCGGGAAAAAGTATTATTATATACGCAAATCGCCGTAATAAATCATCCGTCCGGTGTCCCGCCGCGCGGCTATTATACGGTAATTTCAATATTATTTCAAGGGGTTCTGCCATCTAATGAATGTTCTCATAATCAACGCGGGAAGCTCATCACTGAAGTATCAGATGTTTGATATGAAGACCGAGGAGGTCGTCGCCAAGGGCATATGCGAGCGCATCGGTATCGACGGGCATCTGAAGCACACGCCGATTTCTAACGGCAAGCCGGTTTTCGACGAAGACATCACACTTCCGACTCACTCAGAGGCGATTACCGCCGTTCTGGATAAGCTCACCGGCGCGGAGCACGGCGTGGTTGCCAGTCTTTCAGAAATCGGTGCGGTGGGTCACCGCGTTCTGCACGGCGGTCAAAGCTTTTCCGAAAGCGTTTTGATTGACGACGCCGTTATTAAAGCCATCAACGATAATATCCCGCTGGGTCCCCTGCATAACCCCGCGAATCTTATGGGTATTAACGCCTGTCTGTCGGCAATGCCCGGCGTTCCGCAGGTGGCGGTGTTCGATACCGCGTTTCATCAAACGATGCCGGAAAAGGCGTTTATTTACGCCATCCCCTACAGCTATTATGAAAAATATAACGTCCGGCGCTACGGTTTTCACGGCACCTCTCACAGATATGTCTCCGCCGAGGCTGTAAAAATGCTCGGCGGCAAGGCGGAGGGCACGCGCGTCATCACGTGCCATCTCGGAAACGGCTCCTCCATTGCCGCCGTGCGCGATGGAAAATGCGTCGATACATCAATGGGAATGACGCCGCTGGAGGGCTTGCCGATGGGTACGCGCAGCGGCAGCATTGACCCCGCCATCATCGAATTTGTCGCCAACCACGAGGGTCTTACCCGCGAAGAGGTCTTTGATGTGTTGAATAAAAAATCCGGAGTGCTGGGAATCTCCGGCGTTTCAAGCGATTTCCGCGATATCGAGTCCGCGGCGGCGGATCCCTCGCACCCGCTCTCGCGCCGCTCGCAGCTTGCGCTTGACGTGTTTCGTTATAACGTGGCAAAATACATCGGTTCTTATATGGCGGCGCTCGGCGGCGCGGATGCCATCGTGTTTACCGCGGGCTTGGGTGAAAACTCCGCCGAGCTGCGCGAGGCTGTCACAGACCAGCTGCGCGGTCTTGGCGTCACCATTGACCGCGACAAGAATAAAGCGCGCGGCAAGCTACTGGACATCACGGGTGAGGGCAGCACCGTCCGCGTGTTTATAATTCCGACGAACGAGGAGCTTGTCATAGCTCGCGATACAAAATCCATTGTAGAGGCATAAGTTAAGCGGTCATTTTAAGGAGGTACGTCTGAATGGGCTTAATCTCAGAGGTAAAATGCGGCAAGTGCGACAAGCGCTATTCCGCGATTCGCGCCCGCTGCCCCTATTGCGGCGCGCGGCGCGGCGGCAAGGGTAAGTTCGCCGCCGATTCCGACAACAGACAGGTTCAGATTATTGTCGCGATAATCATCATTCTCGCGCTGATTGCCGCCGTCACCGTGCTGCTTATCACCAGCACAAATACGGATGCGGATGAGGACCCCGCCACTTTCACGCCCACCGGCACACCATGGATTCCCGGTGAAAACGACAATGTATCCATCGACGATCCGGACTATACGCCGACGCCCGATACACCGACGCCGCCGCAGGATACTCCCCCGCCCGCGCTGGAATCCATCGCGATTACTTACAGCGGCATCGTGAAAACGGACATTACCGAGCCGCTTGGAACAACGCTGCGTCTGCGCGTGAAGATGGTTCCGGAGGGCTTGGATCTTGTACCCGAATGGAGCAGCAGCAACCCCGAAAAGTTTGACGTTGTACCGACGGATACCACAGGGCTGGAGGCAAAAGTCACGTTTATCGCCCGCGGCGACGAAAATCATCCGTTCGAGACGCTGACGGTTACTGTCGGCGACCAAACGGCAACGTGCATCATCCGCGTCAGATAGCCTTCGTAATTAGTATTTTAAGGATAGTGTTTTGATGAAGCAAGCCGGAAAACAGCTTGTGCTTGTCCTTGATTTCGGCGGACAGTATAAGGAACTGATTGCGCGCCGCGTGCGCGAGCTTAATGTGTACAGCGAAATTCGCTCCGGCGCTATGAGTGCGGACGAGATACGTGCCCTGCAGCCGGACGGACTGATTCTCACCGGCGGACCCAGCAGCGTATATCTGCCGAACAGCCAACTATGCGATCCGCGGCTTTTTGACCTCGGAATTCCCGTGCTGGGCATCTGCTATGGTATGCATCTGATGGCACACACCCTCGGCGGCGTTGTGGGTCCCGGGGGAACGCGTGAATACGGCGTTGTGCGCGCCATGTATCACGGCGAGCCGCGCAATGTTTTGATGTCTCATTTCGACTGCGTGAAAACCCTGCCCGACGGCTTCGTTTGCACCGGCTCTACGGATATTTGCGAAATCGCAGCCTTTGAGAACGCTGAGCGGCGTCTGTACGCCACGCAGTTTCATCCGGAGGTCACGCATACAGAACGCGGCAGCGAGATAATCGCGGATTTTTTGTTCAACGTCTGCGGGCTGACGGCGGATTATTTTTTAGCGGATATTGCCGACCGGCTGTGTCAGGACGTTCGGCGGCAGGTGGGCAGCGCCCGCGTTCTGCTGGCTCTCTCCGGCGGCGTGGACAGCGCCGTTGTGGCGGCGCTGTTATCCAAAGCCGTTCCGGGGCAAACAAAATGCGTATTCGTAGACCACGGCTTAATGCGGCAGGATGAGGGCGATCAGATAGAGCGCGTTTTCGGCGCGCGCGAGCTTGAATTCCGACGCGTCAACGCCGCCGACAGATTCCTGACAGCACTCGCGGGGCAAACCGACCCCGAAACCAAGCGCAAGCTCATCGGCGAGGAATTTATAAAAACCTTTATTGATACGATACCCGACCCCGGCGAATATTTCTTCGCCCAAGGGACGATATATCCGGACGTCATCGAAAGCGGCTTTTCCCAAACGGGCGACGCGGCTGTGATAAAAAGCCATCACAACGTCGGCGGACTGCCGGAGGAATACAAGCGCCGCTTCCTCGGGATTACGGAGCCTCTGCGCGGACTATTTAAGGATGAGGTGCGCCAAATTGGGCGCATGCTGGGTCTGCCGGACGCGCTTGTGGAGCGTCAGCCGTTCCCCGGTCCCGGGCTGGGCATCCGCATAATCGGCGATATTACGCAGGAAAAGCTGGATATTCTGCGCCGCGCGGACGCGATATTCCGTGCCGAGGTGGATACACTGCCGTTTGCGGAGCGTCCCGATCAATATTTCGCCGTACTCACCAACCTCCGCACCGTCGGGGTCACGGGGGATGAGCGCAGCTATGGCTATCTGCTTGCCCTGCGCGCCGTGCAGACGGACGATTTTATGACATGCAAATACACAAAGCTCCCGCACGAGCTGCTGGACAGGGCGTCTCAGCGCATCACCAATGAGATTCGCGAAATCGGCAGGGTGGTGTATGACATCACGGACAAGCCACCCGCGACGCTGGAGTGGGAGTAAATACGCCCCGATTGGAGGTGCCGCCTTATCAAACTCCTGACCGCCGCGCAAACGCGCGAGCTTGACGAATACGCAATAAACACCTTGGGCATCCCCGGTGCGGTGTTGATGCGCCGCGCCGCGCGCCATATCGCGGACGCCTGTCTTGAGCTTGCCGATGACGAGCCGCGCGCGGTAGCTGTGTTCTGCGGCGCCGGAAATAACGGCGGGGACGGTATCGGCGCGGCGGCGGAGCTGCTGCGCGCGGGCGTTTTAACGCGCGTTTTTTTAATCGGGGATCCGGCGCGTCTCACGCCCGATTCCTTGGAAATGGCGCGCCGCCTTGAGGAATACGGCGGTGTGCTTGAAGGCTTTGACGAAGCCGTGGCTGATGCGTATCTCCGCCGCTGCGATGTGATAATCGACGCCATATTCGGCACGGGACTCTCCCGCCCCATAGAGGGCGACGCCCTTGCGGCAACGCGTTTGATTAACGCCTCCGGTGTGCGCGTCGTGTCCGCCGATATTCCCACCGGCATAAACGCCGACACGGGCGAAATTTTGGGCGGTGACGAAGCTGACGCCGTTTTTTCAAACATCACCGTGACGTTCACCACCGCAAAGCCGGGGCATTTTTTGCCGCCGGGCAGCGTGTATTCCGGCGAGCTTCGCGTGCGCGGAATCGGCATCCCGCGTGAGAGCGTTGACAGCACGCCCTGCACCGTCAGCGCCGTTGTCACAGGCGATATCATCCTGCCCCGCCGCGCGCCCGACACGCATAAATACGATTACGGCGATGTTTTAATTATCGCGGGCAGCCTGGGATATACGGGCGCGCCTGTACTTGCGGCGCGCGCCGCCTCCTGCTCCGGCGCGGGGCTTGTGCGCCTCGGCGTGCCGGACGAGATTTATTCCGTCGCGGCGTCAAAATGCTCCGGCGAGGTTGTGTTTCCGATCTCCGTCGATCCGGATTTCGGCGTCGGCATATGGGATGTTATATCCGCGCGCGCTGAAAAATCTGACGCCATTCTCATCGGTCCCGGACTCGGCAACACCCCGTCAACGCTCCTGCTTGTAAAAAACGCGCTCGAAAAATCGGATAAACCCGTTATTCTTGACGCGGATGGCATAAACGCGCTTTCCGGGAATACAGATATATTGGATAACGCCGCTTGCCCCGTGATTCTTACCCCGCACGACGGCGAATTTCTACGTCTCACGGGTACCGGCGGCTTCAGCGGCGGGCGGCTCACCGCGGCGCGCAGCTTCGCCTGTTCACGCGGCTGCATATTGATTCTAAAGGGTCATCGCACGATTACGGCGCTGCCCGACGGCTCGGCGTACATAAACACAACAGGCAGTCCGGCGCTGGCGAAGGGCGGCTCCGGCGACGTGCTTTCCGGCGTCCTCGCGGCGCTTATCGGTCAGGGCTTCCCGATTAAGGACGCGTGCCTTGCCGCCGTGTATCTGCACGGGCTGGCGGGCGAGATAGCCGCCGGGCGTCTGGGGGAGTATTCCGTAACGCCGGACGATATTATCGGCGCTCTGCCGCAGGCGTTTTTGTCCGCGGCGGAATAGGCTGCTTTGCATTATGATTTGGAGGTTCCGGCAGTGACGGATAAAAATTTTCTTCGCGCTCCGGCGCGCGCACTCGCGCTTGCTTTGGTGTTTGCTTTGGCGTTTATCATCGCGCTTTCTCTGACATCCTGCTCAGCTTCGCGCCGCGCGGAGGAAAAGATGCTGGAGCTGCGCACCGCTCTGCTGGCGTCCGAAAAGCTCACGGCGATTGCCCGTATCCGCGCGGATTACGGCGAGCGCGCCTTTGAATTCAAGATTAAGTTCACGGGCGACGCGGACGGCGGAGAGCTTGAAATTCTTGAGCCGGAGAGCGTCGCGGGGATTCGTGCGCGCGTCACAGGCAGCGGCGCCGAATTAATTTTTGACGGCGCGGCGCTTGATACGGGTCCCCTTGGGGACGGACTCTCCCCCGTCGGAATTATTCCTCTCCTTATTTCAGAGTGGAAAACGGGCTTTGTGGATACGCTTACGCCGGAGCGCTTGGACGGGCGCGCGGTGCTGGCTATGACATCCTCCCTGACGGAAAAAGCCGCGCAAACGACGTGGTTTGACGAGGCGACAGGCTTGCCCGTCCGCGCGGAAGCGATAGCTGACGGACGCGCGGCGCTAACCATTGAATTTGAAAATGTATCGTACTGATTTTAACTGCATTTTATACGGAAACGGCGTGAGACAGCTTTGAACACTTCACAAATGAGAGCGTGGGCGGAATGCAGCGAGGCATCGCTCCGCGGCAATATTTCGGCGATTCGGAGCCTTTTGGGCGCCGTGCGGCTGATGGGCGTCGTGAAGGCGAACGCCTACGGTCACGGGGCAAATTGGGTCGCCCGGATACTTTTGGACGAGGGCGCGTCCTATCTCGCCGTCGCAACGCCGGACGAGGCTTTATCGCTGCGCGAAGCGGGCATTGACGCGCCGATTCTTCTTTTCGGCGCCGCCCCGCCGGAGCCGGCGGCGGAGCTATCGCGCCGCGATATTACGCTCACCGTTGTGGATTTCGACTCGGCGGCGGCGTATTCCAAGGTCGCGCGCGGCTTGACTGCGCCGGTCAAATGTCATTTGAAGCTGGACACCGGTATGGGACGTCTCGGCTTTCGCTCTGCTGACGACGCCGCCCGCGCGCTGACGCTGCCGGGCTTACTTTATGAGGGCATATACACGCACCTTGCCGTTTCGGACACGCCGGACGGCGGCGAGTACACGCGCGGGCAAATATCGGAGCTTTCCGCAGCGACAACGGAGCTTGAACGCATTGCGGGGCAACGCTTTGCCCTGCGCCACGCGGCAAACAGCGGCGCGGTTGGAGCTTATCCCGAATCGCTATTTGACATCGCGCGCCCGGGCATTATGCTCTATGGCTGCTCGGGTCACGCCGGCTTTGTCCCCGTGATGGAACTAAAAACGCGCATCGCACAGATAAAAACGCTATCCGTCGGGGACAGCGTCAGCTACGGGCGTACCTTCACAGCGTCGCGCCCGACGCGCGCGGCAATAATTCCCGTCGGCTACGCGGACGGACTCCCCCGCGCCTTATCGAATAAAATGAATATGTCGGTGTGCGGCAAGCCCGCGCCGCAGATAGGCACGATATGTATGGATATGTGCGTCCTTGACGTCACGGACATTCCGGAGGCGCAGGCGGGCAGCGTCGTCACCGTTTTCGGGCGCGAGCCGGAATATACGGCGCGGGACGCCGCCGCCCTGTGCGGCACAATTTCATATGAGCTTTTATGCGGCGTTTCAGCCCGCGTTCCGAGGGTGTATGTGTAGCTCCGACACGCGTGCTAATTAACTCCGCCCCGCGCGATTGCATATAATATCGCAGAGCTGAGTATAAAATGCGGCTCTTTGTGAAAGAATTAGTTTTACCGGTTACATAAGATTTTCGTCGTGTAACGGGAAAACTGATTCATCGGAGAGTGAAGCTGTGTGATTGCAAACGTCAAACGGGGAGATATTTATTACGCCGATTTAAGTCCCGTGGTC
Source organism: Oscillospiraceae bacterium (assembly GCA_031255955.1). Lineage (GTDB taxonomy): Bacteria > Bacillota > Clostridia > Oscillospirales > Oscillospiraceae > JAIRRO01. The sequence goes on along the minus strand of JAIRRO010000051.1, from coordinate 6,227 downwards.
GGGAGCGAGCAGGGGGGCATGCGTCCTGTGCTTATCGTGCAAAACGACACGGGTAACAAGCACAGTCCGACGGTAATAGCCGCCGCGATAACCTCACAGATAAATAAGGCGCGTCTGCCAACGCATATCGAGCTTGGCGCGCCCAGCTATGGGCTGACAAAGGACTCTGTTGTGCTGTTGGAGCAGATACGCACCATAGACAAGCGCCGTCTGCGCGAGCGGATGGGGCAGCTCGACGGCGAGCTTATGAGTCGTGTGGACAATGCCATTGCGGTGAGCTTTGGTCTCGGATGAGATGCGGACGCCGCACAAAATTTTCACCCCTCTTTAATTGACTTTTCACCCGCGCTGCTGTAGAATGTACCCCGTAGAATAAATATGGTGTACATTTCACACAGAAAGGCGGGTGTTGGTGTTGCGCGAAATTAAGCATCCCTCGGTGATTCCCTTTTATTGCACGGCGGCGGTTTGGCTGCTGTACGCGCTGCTTTTCCCTATGTACAGACCTCTCGACTTCGTGATTTTTCTTGCGGCGGGTGTTGCTGCGTTCCTCGTGCTGCGGCTTGTGTTCCCTGGGACCGTTGAGCGCATTGAGCTGCCTATCGAAACGGGCGACGCGAACATTGACGCCCTGCTTGCGGAGGGCAGAGCGGCGACGGCGGAGATGACCACCCTGTATGAGCGCGCGCGCGACGGCTCCACGAAAAAGAAAATCGGCGAGATAATCACCGTGACAGACAAGATTTTTCGGAATCTGGCGGATGACAACTGGGATTACAGGATGGTGCGCCGCTTCACGGATTTTTATCTACCGACGATAATAAAGCTGCTGCGCACCTACGATAAATTCAGCGCCGACAACATCTCGGGAGAAAACATCGCGGGTACGCTCTCTAAAATTGATGACGCGCTGAGTATGATTCTGACAAGCTGCGAAAAGCAGTATGACGCCTTGTTTCACAACCAAGCCTTGGACATTGAGACTGACATCACGGTGCTGGAGCAGCTGCTGAAAAAGGACGGTCTTACAGACGCCGAATTAACAGCCTCCCCGCGTGAGGAAGCGACGGCGACCACCGGCGCGTAAGCAAAATCGATAAAACCACAATTTCAAATAACATCAAAGGAGACACTAAAATGGCGGAAAACACAACCTACACTCCGACCCTGACACTAAGCCCCGATTCCGCGACCGCGGCAGCCACCCTGACCGACACCACAGAGGAGGAAGCCCTCGCCAAGCGCGACGCCACCGCGGTAAAGCTGGATCTTTCGCAGCTCACAGAGGCAGAGCAAAAGCAGGTGCTGGACTTTTCTCAGCAAATCGACATCACGGACACAAACGCGGTGCTCACCTATGGCGCCGCCAGCCAGCGCAATATCTCCGACTTCTCGGAAACAACGTTAAAATCCGTCAGAACCAAGGATATGGGACAGGTCGGCGAAATGCTGGCGAGCCTTGTGGTGCAGCTAAAAGGCTTCAATTACGGCGAGGAAGAGAAAAAAGGCTTGTTTGGGCTGAAGAAAAAGGTTCAAAACCGCATCGCGACGATAAAAGCGGAGTATGACAAGGCTGAGACAAACGTCGATAAAATCGCCGCCACGCTGGAGCAGCATCAGGTTGTCCTGCTGAAGGACGCCGCCATGCTCGACAAGATGTATGACATAAATCAAAACTATTTCAAAGAGCTGACAATGTACATCATCGCGGGTAAAAAGAAGCTGGAGGATTGCAAAAGCATCACGCTCCCCGAGCTTCAACAAGCCGCGCGCGAATCCGGCTTACCGGAGGACGCCCAAAAAGCCAACGACTATATGAATATGATAAACCGCTTTGAAAAGAAGCTGTATGACTTGGAGCTTACGCGGATGATATCCATTCAAATGGCGCCACAAATCCGCCTTATCCAAAACAACGACAGCCTGATGGTGGAAAAAATTCAAACCTCTATTGTCAACACGATACCGCTGTGGAAATCACAAATGGTGCTTGCCCTCGGTATGCACCACGCGCAGCAGGCAATGGAGGCGCAGCGCGAGGTGTCCAATATGACAAACGAGCTGCTGAAGAAAAACGCCGAAGCCTTAAAGATGGGTACCATTGAAATAGCGCGCGAGTCTGAGCGCGGCGTCGCGGACATTGAAACCCTTGTCGCGACGAATCAGAGCCTTATAGAAACGCTGGAGGAGGTTCGCGCCATTCAAATAGAGGGCGCTGAGAAGCGCCGCGCGGCTGAGGCTGAGCTTGGCAGAATTGAGGGCGAGCTGAAGCAAAAGCTCTTGGCGCTCAAGGATAAATAATGGCTCTTATAAAAAAGCCGCCCTTTGCGGCAGTTGTCGCCGTAATCGTCTGCATAGCTTCACTTTTTATCGGCACATCGCGGAGCTTCACCGCCGAGGCGAAAAAAATTGAGGATATGTTCTATAGCGGCATTTATAACCCGGATGAGAACTACACCGCGCCGTCCATCGACAACCAAATTTCGATATGTCAGGACAGCGCCCTCGGATTGCTGACGGTATCGACGAATTACACCCATAAAAGCGAGGATGTCAAGATGCTTTCCGCTGAACTGCGTGAGGCAAGGCTTGAATCGCTGGACACCACCTTCAATACCATTCCCCCGACGAATGAAGCTATTTCTTACAGATTCCGCGATTATATTCATATGTACGGCTTTTTTGTCCTGCTGTATGAGTCTCTGGCTGACGCCGGGCTGTCCGCCCGCGACCGCGAACGCGCGGACATGTATATGGATATGGCGTCCTCCTCATTCACATATGCCATAAGTCAAGCGACCGAGCTGCGTAAGCATGGCGATCATCTGTTGTCTCTGCTGGCGCTTTTCCCGGCGCGCTTAATCACTCAACGCCAAATTGTATACGATGTTTTGATTCCAATAAACATTGACGCTTCTACTTCCGGACACTCCGGAGATAAAACGTACATCTTCATGCTGGACAACGGACAACTCACAGCTAAAATTGAAACCCAAACAACGGAGGATTGAACACCATATGAAAAAACGCATATTGACCAATTTCTTTGCCCTGCTGCTCGCGGCGCTCGCCTTTGTGTCCCTCGCACTGCCCGCGGCGGCGCTTGTGGAGCAGACGCCGGAGTTTTATGTCGCGGATGACGCCGGGGTGCTGACAAGCACGACGAAGGAAAAAATAATATCCTCGAACGCCGATGTTAACGGGCTTGAGGCGCTGTGCGACGGCGCGCAGATTGTCGTCGTCACGATTAGATATCTTGACGGCATGCACTCCGACGAATACGCCAAGCAGATATTCAACGATTGGGGCGTCGGGGACGCCGCCGCGGACAACGGTATGCTGCTGCTGCTTGTCACGGAAGAGAAAAAGGGCTGGCTGGAGGTCGGCTCCGGCATCCGCCCGTATTGGCCTGAATCGACGATTGACAGCTATCTCGACAGATATTTTTGGGATGACGTGGACGCCGGACGCTATGATGCGGCTGTAAACAACATCTTAGAGCCGCTTTTTTCGTGGTATGCCGAGCATTATAAAATCGACACCGGAGCCGGTGATAACGGCTCTGCGGCTCTGCCGTCGTATGCACCTTCCGAAAATGATAATCGCATTCCCGAATATCAAATCCCCGATTCGGACTACTATCACACCCCTTCGCAGCTGACTCTGTTTATTCGTATCGCTAACTTCATCCGCGGCGCCTTTTGGCTGATACTTATCATCGTGGTGTTTATCATATTTGCCTCGATGGCTGACCGCAGACACTATCGCTCATATTACACCCACACCGGCGGATATATGCCGCCGTACCATTTCTGGTATATGTGGGGCGGACACCGCCCGCACAGGACATGGTATCGCAACAATTACAGAGGTCCGCGCGGACCCCGTGGACCCGGCAGCGGTTCACATCCCGGCGGCGGCTCGCGCCCCGGCGGCGGCTCCTCCTCGCGCGGAACAGGCTTCGGCGGCTTTGGCGGCGGGGGCAGAAGCTCCGGCGGCGGTGGCAGCGGCTTCGGTGGTTTCGGTGGCGGCGGCAGCAGCGGACGCTCCGGTGGCGGTGGCGGGCACTCCGGCGGTGGCGGCAGCGCGGGCGGCGGCGGTGGCAGACGCTGACTGCACAAAAATATTTTACGTCAAATTCGACAAATCCGATTGACTGCCGCGCGCGGCTGTGATACAATCATACAAATTGAAATAACGGAGGTATTCATATGTTTTTCGCAACCTTCAACCCAATGACCGCGGATGAGGTCAACACCAAGGTAGCCGCCTCGCCAAAGGCGACTTCCGCCATACCCCTCACCGACCACCTGAAGGGTCGCAGCATCAGCCTCAAGCTTGAGGGAGAGTTCGCGCCGAAGCGCCTCGATTATCAAATCCTTGACGCCGACACCCTGCGCGTCACGGAGAACGACGCGGAATTCGACCGGGTACCCTATTCCGCCGTCAAATTCGGGTCGATAACGCTGCTTACGCACATCATCCCCGGCACCTCCCGCGGCTGGCACATCGTTCTTGACGAAAGCACAGAGCTTGTCACGGCGTTTGAAACATGGTTCGGCATCAGCGTCCCCGTCGGCGGCGACCTGTTCGGCATGAAGCAGCCCACGCACCACCGCGACATCCCGCGCGAGGTTCAGCGGCAGTATTATTTCGGCTATGCCACGTGGGACGGCAGTCTCTATCAATCCGCAAAGCCTGAAAAGCTGCACACAACGACAAACAGGCTGGAGGGGCGCGGTCTGCACTGGAAATATTCCTGCGGCTGCGAATATCTCACCTATTTCCCATCTGTCGTCTGCTCTACCAATGTTGACCTCTGCGAGCCGAGGGACACCGTCACGATTACATATCCCTCTGACTACATCCGCATCGATGACGAGCATTACATCTATGCCAAGTGGGGCGTGGAGTTCGGCGGTGAGATGTGGCTAGAGGTGCTGAATCTGTTTGATATGAAGTCCGTCGGTATCCTCTTCGGCTTTGACGAAAACGACGCGCTGGATTATGAAATTAACGCCGCCTGCATAGAAGTCACCGGCGACGCTGCCCACCTTGAAACCATCACGCTAAACGGCGACAAAGCCCCCCCGATGGCGGCGCTGCAGGGCAAGGGTGCTCGTTACGCCTATCGCCCGAAGGATATGGATCCGCCCATGACGCGCGAGGAAGCGCACGAAGCGGCGAAAACTCAGCGCATTTTCGATTTCGGCGGTCCGAACATCATGATGAGCGGCAACACGCTTCCGTTCGTCTATGACCTTGTCGGCAAAACCTTTAAGCTCACCTATGACCACGTTCAAACGCCCTACGCCTGGTCGGCAAAAAACACGCCTGACAACCTGCTTTTGGAATACGAATATGACATCAGCGGCAAGGACACATTAAAATGGCGCGCCCCCGGCGGTACTTGGCACGAAGAAAAATACATCTGCTTCGAGCCTGCCCGCGACATCTATTTCTTCTCGCATATGCTGACGGGCGATCCCAATTTCGCGAACGTCTCTCACGCTGTTGACATCTCCACGGGGCTGTCCACGTGCGTTTATGCCAAAATCGGCAGCTGGACAAGCGACTGGGAGGTCGGCGCGACCTGCCTGTTCGGAACGGCAGCCGGAGCGGGCATTGCCCCCGCGCCATTCAGCCGCCGCCACGGCTTCACGAATGACCTTGTCGGCACATCTATCGCGTGGGCGTATTCAGACACGATGAGCAGCATCCACGTTTATTCCTCCCCCGAAAGCTACAGCTGGACGATATTCCAGGACGACAACTCCGGTGGCGCGACGTGGAGCAGCCCCTGCTTCTATATTAAGCTCCGCGACGACGCGTATCTGTTCCAGTGGGTTGAGGAAAACTGCAACGGCGGACAGGGTCTTGTCTGCTTCAATCCGATGATTTCTCACGACGGCGGCTTCTTCTTCGGCGTGAACCACACCGGACTCAGCCTCAACATCACCGGCGCCTATTCACGCAAGCTCGGCAAGTTCGATATTATGAAATACTTCGATAAATAAGCTGCTGTTAAATCGCGCTACATCAACGATAAAGCCCCGAACAGTGACAGTTTAAAACATTTTTATCCGCTCTCAATTGACCCGCAACCGTTCTGAGAAATTTGCGTAACCTCCGGCAATGGCGTATCACTCGTGTCACTTGTTTCACTTGCGATTCGATGATACGAGTGATACGAGTGACGGCAAAACCGGGGCGCTTCCGCAAAAATA
>JAIRRO010000156.1 GCA_031255955.1 Oscillospiraceae bacterium | reverse complement strand
CTGTCAGGTGATGTCCGCGAAGAATTCGCACAGCGGCGCCGAGCGCCGCGGCTCTGTGCCGCCGCACCAGCTCGCCGAACGCCTCTGTGTCCCCGTCCCGCGCCAGCCGCACCAGCCCGCCGTCCTGTATTAAGCTGTAGTCGCCCGGAATTTTTCTGTCTGTTTTGCCGCCTATGCGGTACCCCTCCTGTCGCTTGATGAATGGCGCCATCTGTAATGCAGTGCCTTTTCGCGGGGATCCTATTGGGTTTGTAATGGCGGGGGTATTATATCATGTTGAAACAGGCTGTTAATGCTTCGCAGGGGGCGGCGTCTCCGACACAAATGGTGCGATTTCGCAAATTGCCCTGCCACATCCGCCGCACGGCGTTCATCCTTCACCCGCAATTGCAAAAAACAAAGGACGCGGGACGTGCAAGTCCCTACGACGCGGGGTGTGCGGCGGCGCCGCCAGCCCCACGCTCCACCGCCCACACGGTGAGCAGGTCAACACATTCCCCGTAAGAGCGCATGCCGCTTTTCTGTCCGTTTGCGCGCAAATAGCCGTCGTAGGTTTCGGTTACGGCGGCGGCGAAGGCTGCCACGGCGGGGGAGCGGGCATTTTTTTCATCGATTTCGCCCCAATAGCGGCGGCTGGCGTCAAAATCAAGGCGGACATATTCGCCATAGCCGGAGGCGATTTCCGTATACGCCTCCATATCGTCGCGCGCTAATGCGGAGCCTATGTAATTCAGCGCTGCGAGCGCGCCGGAATATTCATACATCGTGACATTGGAGGTCAGACAGGCAGCCACGGCGACAAAATTCGCCTCGTCCTCACGCGCCGCGCCGCGGGAGTGCGCCAGCTCGTGCGCCGCCGTGAACGGCAGAAAGGCGCGCGGGGCGTCGTCATTGATATGCGCTTCGCCCGTCAGCGCGAAATATATGCCTGTAAAATGCGTGCGGCTCATAATTGCGGAATACAGCATTTTTTTAGGACGCGCGCGCGAGCCGGAGAGGTTCGGCAGCCGGGATGTGACGCCGCTGTACACCAGATCGGACAGGGTGATTATATCGTCAACGCTCTCGTCAAATACGCCCGCGGCGTCGCGCTTGACCTCCGGGGCTGTGGCGTTCGCGCGGTCGCGAAAATAGACCATCGCGGCGGCAAGCTCGTCCGTCGATACATCGCGGCGCGTCAGCGCGCCGGAATATGTCTCCTGCGCGAAATACCCCGGCAGATACGCCCATATGAACACAGCCGCGCCATAGGCAACGACAATTACAAGCCGCCCGATACGCCGCAGAGCGCGCCCGAAGCCCCGCCGCCGAAGCAGCGATATAACAAGCGCCGCCAAAAACACGACAAGCAGCAGCGCCAACGCCGTGCCTATCGTCTCCATCAACGATATCGGCAGATATGACGTCAAATGCCCCAGCACAAAGCGCCACACGGCGCCCGCCCGCCGCCACGCGTAATCCATAACCGCCGCGTAGGGACGCAGCAGGAAAAACGCCGCTGCGATTACGGCGGGCGGAATTAAAAACAGCAGAAACCGGCGCATTACGCTATTGGGTGACGTATTCCGCGCCGCGCTCCGTCTTAACAGTCACGGTGGCGTCCGCGATTATCACGCTTTCATAGCCGTCGTCATATACAAAGGGCATAAGCGTACCCTCAACGGAAATCCAATCATTTTCAACACATTCGGGCGGCGGATCACTCGTAAACTCAAACCCCGCAACGCCATCGTTGCCGCAGCAACCGGGACCCAAGCGCGTGACGGAATAATAGATGGCGCCGCCCTCCTCCGCGAAGGCGTAATACATGCCCTCTATGCGCACGCGGCGTCCGGCGTATTCCTCGGGATTCAGATAAATATCGTTGCACTGGGCGATAAACAGCTTTTCGCGAATCTCCAGCACACCCTCCCCGTCGCGCAGCGTGGTGAGGTCTTCATCGGACAAAACGTGCGTCGGCGTGGGGAAAATGTCCGTATACGAAGCATCGCCTGAGGCGTCAACATCAATAGGCATGACATTACCGATATTGACGTCAACATCACCGGCGTCGATAACATCAACGCTCGGCGCGGCGCAGGACGCGACGGACAGCGCAAGCGCGGCTGTAAGCAAGCAGCCGAGCAGCGTAATCGGGACGCGTTTACGTTTTTCGTATTTCACAGTAATCATTTGGACAATCATTTGGATTCACCTCCGGTTGTGCTTGCGTTTGTGCTTGCGACAGAGCTTGCAATTGAACTCGCGGCGACAGTGCCGCGGCGCTTGGGCAGCAGCCGTATTCCCCAGAACACGGCGAACGCGATGATATTCATAATGACGACGCTTGCCCCCGTGGGTGTGTCGTATCTGAAGGACGCGATGACCCCCGCCAAAAAGCAGACGACAGAGATAACGGCGGAGCAAATTGTCACGGTGCTAAACCGCTTGAAAACGCGCATTGCCGTCAGCGCGGGGAAGATGGTAAGGCTTGAAATCAACAGCGCGCCCATCATCCGCATACCGAGGACAATAGTCACGGCGGTAAGCAGGGCGATAATCATATTGTACAGCGAGGCTCGCGCGCCCGTCGCCCGCGCGAAATTTTCATCAAACGTGACGGCGAAAATCCTGTTATAAAACAGCGCGAACAGCAGCAGCACAACGGCGGCAAGCGCGAGGCTGAGGCGCACATCGTTGCGGCTCATAGCCAGTATACTGCCGAACATATAATTGCATACATCCGTATTCATCCCCGTTGTCATCGAGATAATCACAACGCCGATGGCAAGCGAACCTGTGGATATTAAGGCAATGGCGGCGTCGCCCTTAATTTTCCCGCTTTCGCTGATGCGCAGCAGCAAAAACGCCGTAAGCAGAACGACGGGAATGGACACATACAGCGGCGTGACATTCAGCGCCGTCGCCACGGCAAGCGTACCGAACCCCACGTGCGACAGCCCGTCGCCCATCATGGAATAACGCTTTAACACAAGGCTTACACCGAGTAGCGCGGCGCAGAGCGACACGGGCAGCCCGACAAGCACGGCGCGGACAAGAAAGCTATACGACATCATTTCCTTAATAAGACTAAACATTGTGAACCTCACTTTCTTGCCTTTTTTGCCTTTTCGGCTCTGATAAAAATTCCGCGCCCTCGGCGGAGGCGGCGTAATCCTTCGCCGCGCCGAAAAATATCTGCCGATTGTGCAAATGCAGGACGTAGTCGGCATACGCCGCCGCGCCGGATACATCGTGAGAAACCATAATAACCGTGATGCCGTCCTCGTGGTTGATTTTTTCAATCTCACGATAAAGCTCCTGCCGCACAACGGGGTCTAAGCCCGCGACGGGCTCGTCCAGCAGCAGCAGCCGCCCCGTGGCGCACAGGGCGCGGGCAAGCAGCACGCGCTGCTGCTGCCCGCCGGAAAGCTCTCTGTAGCAGCGGTTCCGCAGATCAAGAATACCCAGCCGCCGCATATTCATTTCGGCTGACGCCTTATCGGCGGAGGTGTAAAACGGCAGCAGCCCGCGGCTGCGCCCCATGCGCCCGGACAGCACAACCTCTTGCACACCGGCGGGGAAATCGCGCTGAATCGCCGATTGCTGAGGCAGATATCCGATTTCGTTAGCCCGTAAGCCATCCCCGAACAGGACGCGCCCCTCAAGCGGAGCCTTCAGACGTAAAAGCCCGCGGAGCAGCGTTGACTTTCCCGAGCCGTTTTCACCCACGACGCAGAGATAATCCCCGCTGTTCACTTCAAAATTCAGCCCGCTGACGGCAATTTTACCGTCATAGGCAAAGGACGCGTCCCGAACGGTGATGAGCGGCATTTAGCTGAGCGCCTCCTTCAGATTCGCGACGTTTTGATGCATAAGCTCAAGATAGCCGACGTCGGCAAGAAAATCGTCACGCGAGATATTGTGTACGGCGTGCAGCAGACGAATTTCCGCGCCCGTTTCCTCGCTGATCGTTTTCGCTATTTTTTCGTTCGACAGCTCAATGTGGAAAATGACGGGCAGGTTCTCGTCGCGCACCTTGTCAATCAAAAACGCGATGGTGGCGGCGCTGCACTCCGTTTCTGTGGAGCAGCCGGGGAACGCCGCGAAGTAATCCAGTCCGTAGGCGTCCGCGAAATAGCGGAACGGGAAGCGGTCGCCGAAGATTATCGTGCGCCGCGCGGCGTTGTCAACAACCTCTTGAAACGCGCTGTCCAGATTGTCAAGCTCTGCGGAATACGCCCCGGCGCGGGCGGCGTAAATCTCCGCGTTTGCGGGGTCAAGGGATTTTAGGGCGTCGGTGAGCTTTTGCACAATAAGCTTCGCGTTGCGCGGGGATGTCCAGACGTGCTCGTCATATTCGACTTCTTCATGTTCATGACCGCCGACCATAAATTCACTTATTTCTTCGTGGGTGAACCCTGCGGCAAAGTAGAATGGTGATACCCCTGATTCGACAAGGGCGGCAAATCCGTCGTTGCCGTATTTCATGTGGATATGCGGAAGCTCCTCCGGCTCCGCGCCGCTTGCAATCCGGTGGTCATTGAACATAAGCTGCTTCGGCATATCCGGGGCAGCTGTCTCATATTTATACCAAACTGATGTGCCGTGGTCGCTCTCGACTATCTCATAACCACTGTATTTGTATTCTTCAGAGTTGCCGCCAATAGACAAGGTGTTACCGTCGATTTTAATGTTGTCGTACTCACTTGCCACCCTTTGCAGTGTGGCTGCCTTGAACTCCTCGAAAGAAACCCCTGCCTCTTCAGCTTCGTGTTCAATGTACTCGTCAAGCGAGCCGTCGTTAATGATAGGTACCATCGATTGCCAACCGCCGGCAAAGTCGCTCATCGGGCGGTCCTTCACCTCCGAGGGGTCAAAGTCCTCGCCACCTCCGTGGTCGTGTTCCTCGTCCTGCATGCCTTCAACGATTTCTTCTTCAACAACGTCCACGCAGTCCATCAGCGTGACGATGGTCATATTGGAGGTATCCATCGAATCCAGCACGGTATCCACCCAGCCGTCGGACTCCCCGCCGACATAGACGAATAAATCGCAAGCCCCGATTTCCACGATGTCAGACGGCTTCGGCTCAAACGAATGGCTCTCTGACGCCGGTGGCAGAAGCATAGAGACGTCGGCTAAATCCCCTGTAATCTCACGCAGAAAATCATAGGGCGGGAAAATCGTCGCCACGATGCTCAGCTTTTCGGCGTCGCCGGAAACGGACTGCGAATCGTCGGGGGTGGTTGCGCTGCCGGGCGTTGTGCCGGGTGTGTTATTCGCGCAGCCGACCGCCGCTAGCAGCAGGGCGGAAAGAATCAGCGCGATGAGTTTTTTAATTGTGTTTTGCGGCATATTATGCTGCCTCCCATTTGTAAAATAGTTTTTCAAGTCGCCGAAACGGCGGAGAGGCGCGTTTTATAGGTCAAGACGAACCTTCAGCGAAACAAGGGATTGCAGTGGCGCGCGCGTCGTATAGGGTCCTTCCCGGAGGGGCGCGCGTTTTAGTGACGGCGGGGCTGCCGATATAACGGCGACGGCGGCGCCAAAGGCGCACAGCAAACCGGCGGCGAGGGAAATATGCTCGCAGGCGGCGCAGCCGTCGTCGTGTCCGCGGTGGTCATGCTCGTGGTGCGCGTGCGTAACAAGCACGGCGGAGGACAGCAGCAGCGCGGCGGCGATAACAGCGCACAGCGCAACAGCGGCAATCTTTGTGGCGCGGGTGCGGGAGCTGTCAATCGTCATAATGTCCGTGGCATTGCAAAATCTCAATGGTATCCTCACATATCCGGTAGACAAGTCTGTTCGCGTCGTCAATTCGCCTACTCCACCCGTCACGATGCCGAAGCGGCTCCGGGTTGCCGATTCCGTCATTGCCGTTGCGGGAAATGTCCTGAATAAGCAAATTGATGCGTTTTAGGATTTTTCTGTCGTTTTCTTGCCAGTATAAATATTCCGACCATCCTTTTTCGGAAAATGTCAGCCTACGCATTCTCCATCGCCAATAATTCCTCCAGCGTTTTGACCACAACCCTGCCCTGCTCAATCTGGCGGGCGGATTCGTCAATGGCGGCAAGATTGCTCTCGCTGTAGAACGGGTCAACGGATACCTCAAACGGTATTCGCTGCTCGCGGCTGACCTTTTTCGCGAAAATTGTGAATGCCGTGGTCATATTCATACCAAGCACCCGGCAGGTGCTTTCCATTGATTTTTTCAAGTCCTCATCCATTCGGATGTTCACCAATACCTGTGCCATTGGATTCACTTCCTTTCGAGAACCATTATAACAGACTGTAAAGACAGTGTCAATATGGTTTTGTTGCTTGAATAAACCGGTGCAGCAGCGTGGCGACCTCCGCGCGGGTGGCGGTTGCCTTCGGGTCAAACAGATTGCCGGGCTTGCCCTTTATTATGCCCTGCCGCGTTAAGGCGTCAACCGCCACGCGGGCATAATCGCCGATGACGTCACTGTCGGCAAAGCCGATGGAGGGCGTTGTATAGGGCGGAATGCTGCCCGTTAACTGCTCATATCGATACAGCAGAACTGCTAATTGCTCACGCGTTATATCCTCCTCCGGCGCGAATTTGTTTTCGCCGACGCCGGTGATTATGCCGCTGGAGCTTGCCCACACTATGGCGTCGCTGTACCATTCGTTTGTCGGTACGTCGTCAAACAGCGCAAGCATGCCGGGTGACGGACTGCCATTAGGATTGCCATTAGGATTGCCATCCTGCTGCGCCTGCTGCGCCTGCTGCTCGCGCCTGAACAGCACGGTAACCAGCATCGCGCGTGTCATCGGCAGCTCGGGGGCAAACGTCACAGGGTCCGTGCCCCTAATAAGCCCGCTGGTGTATACAAAAGCAGCGTCTGTATAGAACCAATCGTTGACCTTAACATCGATGAAGGGCAAGCCGGTGTCGCTATCGGGAACGGTATCGTTTCTGTCCGGCGTGGGCGCGGGTGCGTCCGTGTCTGAACCCGTGTCCGTATTTGTATCGGGCGGCGGCGTGGGGGTGACAAGGCTTGGAATATCGATGTATATTCCGGCGAAATTGGCTGTAACCGTCACGTCGCCCGCGGGCATAGTCAAGGTGGTGCTGTCCGCTGTGGCGTCAGTGAGCGTCGCGCTGCCGCTTGTCACCGTCCAGCCTGTGAAGCGTTTGCCCGAAACGGGCGTCGCCGTAATTATCACGCTCTCGCCGAAGATGTATTTGCCGCTCTCTCCGCTATATGTCCCCGCGGAGGCGGCACCGCCGACAACCGTCAGCTCGGCATAACGCAGCCGCACAGCCACAATTATGCTGTTGGCGGTCGCGAGCCTTACCCCCGTGGCGGCGGCGTTGTGGTTTATCGCCTCGCACCAATAATACATCGCACCTTCCGCGTCCACCGGCGGGTCGAATTGCGTATTTATTTCGCCGGGTATCGCCGCGCCGCCGATGTAGTTGTTTGCCGCGTTTGAATACCATTGATAGCTGATTACGCCTCCGTCGGGAGCCGTCGCCTCGGCTTCAATTGTGACGTCCTTGCCGATGACGCCATCGTGGCTACTTGGCGTCGGGGGACCGAACACGGGAGCCGCGGCGTTTACCGGCTGCTCTATGGTCACTGCCACGTATGCCGTCAGCGCGTTCGGGTTGGCGTAGCTTGACGGGATGGCTCCCAAATTCGCCTTGAAGACATAGCTGCCGGGAGCCATCGGATCGTAGCTGTCCACGGGTACCCATGCGCTGACGGGTACGCTTGTCGTCCCGTTTGTGGTCGTTGCCCCGACTGTGCTGTGGCTTGACAGCAGCTGAGCCTGCAGCGTCGCCAAATCGGGCGCGTCGTATCCAGCGACGCCCGCGGGTACAGGGGTTATGGCGTCAAAGCCTGTTATCTCGTCGGGCAGCACCGTAAAGCTCAGATCATAGCTCTTGGGGACAAGGGTGTCGGACAAGCCACTATCGCGCCCCACCGTCAGCGTCGCTGTGTAGGTTCCGGGGGTGAGGTTCAAATTCGGCTGTACAGATAACGACATGTCTGTGTCGCCTTTATCGATGTTTGTTATCGTACTGCCCGACAGCGCAAACGCGCCCGCGCCAGTTCCCGACAATTGCGCGTGCAGCGCGCCTGTCCCGGAGAGGAAGGTGCCGAGATTGCGTATTGTTATCATATGCGCGGCGGGCGCTGTTGTATAGCCGTAGTGTTCGCTTGGGAATACGTGTGTCCCGTCCGTGTCCAGCGAGATGGCGTACGGCACATCGTTTACAATCACATAAAGCGTCGCCGGCAGCGCTGTGGTGTTGATGTTGGCGTCGGCGATTGTCACGACTCCCTCAAAGCGGTAGAGTCCGACTTGATCCGCCCATTCATCCGCGTTCGGCGTGTAGTATGGCCTATGAGTGCCGTCGTCCAAA
>JAIRRO010000099.1 GCA_031255955.1 Oscillospiraceae bacterium | reverse complement strand
TTTACATATGATTTCGACCGCTTTGACCCCGCCGTCGTGCTGCCGATGTTTGCAAAGCACGGCATAACAACATTCTGCGCCCCGCCGACGATATACCGATTCTTAATCCGCGAGGATTTGTCGAAATACGACCTCGGCACCATTAAGCACGCGACGACAGCCGGGGAAGCCTTGAATCCCGAGGTGTTTTATAAATTCACGGAAGCCACGGGGCTATCCGTGATGGAGGGCTTCGGTCAGACGGAAACGACGCTGCTCATCGGCAATTTCGTCGGCATGACGCCGAAAATCGGCTCTATGGGAAGGGCAAACCCCGCCTACACGCTGGATGTTATCGACACGGACGGCAACCCCGTTGAATCCGGGGAAACGGGCGAGATTGTCGTGCGCGTTGACGAAGGACGCCCCGCGGGGCTGTTCCTCGGGTATTATGTGGAAGACCAAAAAACGTCGAATGCCTGGAAATATGGCGTTTATCACACCGGAGATACGGCGTGGCGCGACGAGGAGGGATTCTTCTGGTATGTCGGGCGCGTGGACGACGTGATAAAATCTTCCGGATATCGCATCGGTCCGTTTGAGATAGAAAGCGTGATAATGGAGCTGCCCTATGTATTGGAATGCGGCGTTTCCGCCGTGCCGGACGAGGTGCGCGGTCAAATTGTAAAGGCGAGCGTTGTGCTGACGAAAAACTGCGAGCGGGAGCCTGACGACGAGCTGGCGAAGGAAATTCAGGACTATGTGAAATCGCACACCGCGCCGTATAAATACCCGCGCGTCGTCGTGTTCCGCGACGAGCTGCCGAAAACGATAAACGGAAAGATACAAAGAAATAGGCTGTGACAAATAGAAACAGGTGGCGCCAATCGGCGCCACCTGTTGTAAATGGTTCGCTCCCGGCTTACTCCCAGTCCGGGGCGCCGGGGGTGGTTTGTGCGTCGTAGATGGGGTTTTTCGTGAGGAAGGTGAAGAAATTTTCAAAGATATTGACGCGCTCGGGGTCAGAGGGCTCGTCGGGGAAGCTGCGGAGCATAGCGTCGCTCTTTGTTTTAACAGAGCCTGAGAATTCTGGATGCGTCATAATGTACAGGTCGCCGCGGCGTATTCCGCGCACAACGCGCTCTCCGGCTTCCTCGGGAGTGATAAGCGCTTTTGAGAAGTCCGGCATCGGCGGCGCGACGAAGCCCGCTGTGTGGGAGTCGCCCGTCGGTGTTTCCTGCGGCGGAGGAGGCGGCGGGGGAGGCGGAGGCGGAGCCGCGGGAGTGTCGGTGTTTTTCAGGCTGTCGGGGCGAACCTGCGTGGAGTTCGCGGCGAAATTCGTCTGAACCGGACCGGGGCAGAACGCGGACGCGCCGACCTTTGTACCCTGCAAATCGGAAGCCAGCGTTTCCATCATAGAGATAACGCCGCCCTTTGTCGCGCAGTACAAGCCCGCGCCGGGGACGACAGACACGCCGGACATTGACGCCGTGGAGACGACGTGACCCTCTTCGCCGTGAGCCAGAATACGCGGAACAATCGTCTTTATGCCGTTGAGAATACCGAGGAAGTTCACGCCCGTGATAAAATCGATGTCGCGATACGTGAAATCCCAGAGCTTCGCGGAGCCGACCTCCACGCCCGCGTTGTTCACAAGCACGTGGATTTTTCCGAACACACGCTCAGCCTCGTCAGCCGCCGCGGCGTAGGCGTCGCGGTCGGTGACGTCAAGCCGAATGGCGTGGATGACATACCCCTTGCCCTTGAACCACTGCGTCGTTTCGTCCAGCTGCTGCTGACGCAGGTCGGCGACGACGACATTCATGCCCGCTCTGCCGCAGGCTTTGGCGATGCCAAGACCGATTCCGCTTGCGCCGCCCGTGATAAACGCTGTTTTTCCCTGTAGATTTTGCATTATTTTTCCCCCGTTCAATTTCATTTCATCCGCCGCGGCAACGAACAGCCACCGCAGCGAATTGATTTTAAGGCATTGTACCACAGATTTCCGCCGTTGTAAATCCGCAGACGGCGCAAAATTTAAGCGCCGGACGCCGCGCGCCGGGGCGAATTTTCGGGAAAAGAGCGGCTTCAAGTAATTTTGCAATTGACAATGAAAAAATATACGGTATAATACTAAATCCGATATAATGAATCGGGCGAAAGTCTCACAGCAAAAGTTTCACAGACAAAAGGAGCATAGTTCAGCGTTATGTTATTAGAAGGGGAAAGACGGATACCATCGGGCTGCGCCATATCGGGGATATTTTCGCGCTCCGGCAGACGTATGAGCGGAGAGGGTGTTATAAAATCCATCTCGGTTATGCACGACCGCTCTAACGGATTGGGGGGCGGCTTCGCGGCTTACGGTATCTATCCGGAATATAAGGACTACTACGCGCTTCATATATTCCACGACGACAATGCGGCGAAAATAAAATGCGAGAAGTTCCTGGAGCGGCATTTTGACATTGTCAGCTCATCCGGCATACCCACGCGCAAGATTCCGTCAATTACAAACGAGCCGCTCATTTGGCGCTATTTCGCAACGCCATTGAAGACGAAGCTGGTATCCAGCCAGCTGGAGGAGCGGGAGTTTACGGCGCGCTGCGCGTTTCGTATAAACACGGATATCGAGGGCAGCTATGTCTTTTCCTCGGGAAAGAATATGGGAGTTTTCAAGGCGGTCGGCTTCCCGGAGGATGTGGGGCGCTTTTACAGGCTGGAGGAATATGAGGGCTATTGCTTCACCGCGCACGGACGCTATCCGACGAATACGCCGGGCTGGTGGGGCGGCGCGCACCCGTTCGCGCTATTGGATTGCACGGTTGTCCACAACGGCGAGATTTCAAGCTATGACGCCAACCGCCGCTCTATCGAGATGTACGGTTATCCCTGTACGCTGCAGACGGATACAGAGGTTATCACATACATAATCGACTATCTCAGAAGAAAGCGCGGCTTTTCCTATGAAGAAATCTGCGACATCGTCGCGGCGCCCTTCTGGAGCGAGATAGACAAAATGCCGCCGGAGCGCAAAAAGCTGTATGAATATTACAGAGGCGCGTTCGCGCAGTATCTGATTACGGGTCCGTTCTCCATTCTTGTCGGCTTTGAGGGCGGCATGATGGCGCTTAACGACAGATTAAAGCTGCGGAGCATGGTCGTCGGAAGTCACGGCGACACGTTTTATGCCGCCAGCGAGGAGGCGGCGATCCGCGTTATTGAGCCGGATGTTGAAAATGTTTATGCCCCGTCCGGCGGGGAGGGCGTGGTGGTGCGGCTTATGCCCGACGCCATGCGCGCTTTGAAAGGCGGTAAGGCTTAATATGGCTGTGAATTATATTTACCCCGAGCAGGAGGTAGTCCGCAACTACGACAGATGCATTTCCTGTCGCGCGTGTGAGCGCCAGTGCGCCAACGAGGCTCATTCGTATATCGAGGCGGAGGACAAAGTGGTGTCCGATGACAGCCGCTGCGTCAGCTGCCACCGCTGCGTATCTATCTGTCCCACGCGCGCGCTGAAAATCGTCCCCACGGATCACGCCTTCCGCAAAAACGCCAGTTGGAGCAAAACGAATATCTATGAGGTGTACTAGCAGGCGGAGTCCGGCGGGGTGCTGCTGTCCTCTATGGGCAACCCGAACGAATATCCGATTTATTGGGACAAGATACTGCTGAACGCCTCTCAGGTGACAAATCCGTCCATCGACCCCCTGCGTGAGCCTATGGAAACGCGCGTATATCTCGGCGCGAAAAGCCAAGAGGTAAAGCGCCGTGAGGACGGCACTGTCATTCCGGAGATGACGCCGCAGCTGAAGCTAGCCCTGCCCGTTATGTTCTCCGCGATGAGCTATGGCTCTATCAGCTATAACGCGCATGAATCGTTGGCGCGCGCCTCGCGTGAGCTTGGTATTTTCTACAACACCGGCGAGGGCGGCTTGCATGAAGATTTTTATATTTACGGCGCGAATACGATTGTTCAGGTCGCCTCCGGGCGCTTTGGCGTCCACAGGGCGTATCTGGACG
>JAIRRO010000014.1 GCA_031255955.1 Oscillospiraceae bacterium | reverse complement strand
TCCTTTCGTTTTTTGTTTGGGCTTTTTCCTTGCGCCGCGCGTTGACGCTCCTTGTCTTGCGCTTCGCTGCGGCTTAGTATACAGTATTTGCGTGCGGGACGCGATATATTTCTGCGTTGATTTTGTGTTGAAATTATTTTTTATGTCGGGTACAATATCGCAAAGATTAAAAATTCACACTGGGGGACTGCGTTATGACAAGGGATACCGCGTTTAGAAGGGCGGCGTGGGCGTCAAGCTCCGCCGATTACAATTGCACGGCGCATCTGGTGACAGAGCGCTTTGGAGAGTGGCGCAGCGCGGAGAGCGACGGCGCCGCGCCGGAGTGGCTTCGCGTGGATTTAGGCGCTGATACGGACATTTCGCGCATCAATATCCATTGGGGCGAGCCGCGAGCGACGGATTACGCCGCTCTGGCGTCCTCTGATGGGGAGCGCTGGACGGCAGTGCGGGAGGCGGACACGAACGCCCGCGCGCGATATGTGCGGCTGCTGCTGAGGCGCTCTGCTGGGAGCGGCTACGCCATACGCAGGCTTGAGGTGATTGGCGAAAACGCCCTGCGTTACGAAACACCCTGCGGCTGGTTTATAGAGCGCGCGGAGGGAGTTAACGCCGGTGGCGAGGATATTTCGCGCGCGGAATACGACGCCTCCGACTGGCTGCCCGCAACTGTTCCCGGCACGGCGCTTGTTTCGTATCTTAAAGCCGGGGCGATACCCGATCCGAACTATGACGACTGGCAATTTCAAGTCTCAGAGGCGTTTTTCACGGCGGATTTTTGGTACAGGGCAAGGCTCGCGATACCTGATGAGCGGCGCGGGCAGCGCGTTTTTCTCAATTTTGACGCTATAAACTGGAAAGCAGACGTATATTTCAACGGAAGGCGGCTGCCGAACGCGCTAGCTCATCGCAAGCACTCGATAGAGGGCGCGTTTATCCGCGCGAGTTTTGACGTCACGGAGCTGGCGCGTTTCGGGGAAGAAAACGCTGTCGCTGTACTGGTTTATAAAAACGACACGCCGGGAGAGGTCACGACGCAGGGGTTATCGGAGGGACCGGGACCGAACGGCGGTCTGCTCGGCGCGGACAACCCCACGCTGCACGCCAGCGTCGGCTGGGACTGGCTGCCCACGATACGCGGACGAAACACCGGAATTTACGGCGATTTTCACGTCTCCTTCCTGCCCGCCACGCCGGACGGCGTCGCGATTAAAATTTCTGACCCGTGGATAGAAACAGACTTGGATATCCGCGAGCTCTCCGCCGCTGTGGCGTCAGAAAATTTCGCGCGCGGACTTGCAACGCAGTTTTCGGGCGCGGACGGCGACAGCTTCGTTATCGACCTCGGCGAGGCAAAAACGGTCGGCTCCGCCGTCATCATATGGGGGACGGAATCCGGCGGCGCGTCCGCCGATTCAGAGTCCCGCCACGCGGAAAAATTTAAGCTGGAGCGCTCGCTTGACGGCGTGATGTGGACGAATTTTGACGCGCACCCCGGCGGGGAGGTTCAAACGCCGTGGTTCGGCATAAGAACGGCGGAGCCGAGCGGCGGCACAGAGGAATTTGACGGGCACGCAGTCTCAGACAGCATTCAGGGCGGGACGGCGCTTCCCGTGATTGATATGGGCGACTGGGGTCCCGGGCATCCCGTGCCGTTCCCCGTGTTCTCACCGGACACGGCGCGATATATTCGGTTTACGGCGCTTTGCGGGCGGGAGCTGGGCGGCAAAAAACGCCCGACACTTATTCGGGAGCTTCGCGTATATGCCGAATCCCCGAGCGAGGTTGAGCAGAGCATGACGCGCGAATACGCGTTGGACGCTTCAAGGGCGGACTTAATTTTCCGCGCGGGTATCTCCTGCCACGCGCCGGGCAGCGCGGCGGGCATATCGAATAGCGACCCGATTACAGCCGTAATCGAGGGCGTAATTACCCCGGGAGGGCTGCGCTTTACGCGCGAGATAACACTGCGCCCCGGCGAGGAAACGGATATTGAAATTGACGGCATAACCCTTGATAATCCAACGCTTTGGTATCCGAATACATACGGCGAGCCGTTTTTATACACCGCGCGCGTCGCTGTGCGGACCTCGGCGGGCGCTGCCGACGAGGCTTGCTTCAAATTCGGTGTGCGAAAATTTACATACCCCATAGACGGCGGTCTGCTGACGCTGTATTGCAACGGTGTGCGTATCGTCGCGAAGGGCGGCAACTGGGGCATGGACGACGGGCTGAAGCTTGACACGCCGGAGGTGTTTGACCACAAGGTTCGCCTTCACGCGGAGGCGAATATGACGATGATTCGCAACTGGATCGGCATGACGAATCACCCGGCGTTTTACGACGCCTGCGACAAATACGGCATTCTGATATGGGATGATTTTTGGCTTGCCAATCCCGTGGACGGTCCCGATCCGAACGATGTTCCGCTGTTTCTTGAAAACGCCGCCGATAAGATAAAAAAATACCGATCACACGCCGCGCTTGCCATTTATTGCGGGCGAAATGAGGGCAATCCACCCCCGGAAATCGATGAGCCGCTGCGCGAGCTCACGGCGGCGCTGGACGGCACGCGCGTATATTTCCCCTGCTCCGCGATGCCGCCCGTCGGCTCCGGCGGCGGATATTCGCTGGCTTGGCAGGGCGCCGAGCGCGGCGTGAAGCAGTATTTCAACGATGTGACCTCCACCGTTTTGCGCTCTGAGCGCGGGATTCCGAACGTGCCGGAGCTGCGCAGCTTGAAAAAATTCGTCGCGCCGGAAAATCTTTGGCCAATTTCAGAGGTGTGGGCGCTGCACGACTGGACATATCATATGAACGGTCCCGCCTCCAGCTACATGGGTGCGCTTCAGGACTATCTCGGCGGGGACTTTGACATCCCCGTCGATAACGTGCAGGGACAAAAGCCCGACGAGAGCGACCCCGTTTTCAGCGCATACAAAAAAGCTGTCAAAAAAATGACAGCCGAAGCCGGGAACGCGTGGAGCATCGTGGATTTCTCCCGCGCGGCTCAAATGATTAATTTTGAGCATCACCGCGGACTGTTTGAGGCGCTGGGCGCGCGCCGCTCAAACGGGCTGCTTATGTGGATGAGTCAATCGTCGTGGCAGAGCTTTATGTGGCAGACATACGACTGGTATTTGGACGTAAACGGCGGATATTTCGGCGCGCGGGCGGGCAATCAGCCGACGCGCGCGCTGTGGGATCCGCGCGGTGACAGGCTGCTGCTGGCAAACCACACGCCGCGCGAGTATCGCGGCGTCACTGTCACCGCCGAAATTTTTAATATGCGCGGCGAGGCGGTATCAAAGCGGGATTACAGCGTCGAGACGCTGGGCGCGGACGCCTCCGGTGTGTTTGTCGCGGCGCTTGATTTCTCCGCCGCCGACACCGACGTCATATTCCTGCGTCTGCGGCTGCTGGATGAAAGCAACGCCGTTTTGGGTGAAAACACGTACTGGCACAACAAACGCGAATATCAAAACTACCGCGCGATGGGTGATATTCCAAGTATCACGGCGGAGCTTACGGTTCGGCGGGACGCGGAGCGCACCGCGAAAAACGGCGCGCTCCGCCGCGAGATAACCGTTAAAAACACGGGGAGCGCGCCCGCCGTTCAGCTGGCATTGCACGCCGAAACGGCGGACGGCTGCGATATTCTGCCCGTTTTTTGGAGCGATAATTATTTCACCCTGATGCCCGGAGAGCGCAAAATTATAACGGCGGAAATTCCGTCGGCGGGCGCGATGCTGTCCGAAAGCGAGCCTGTTTTCAAGGCGGAGGGCTGGAACATCGCGCCGTAAGCGCGCTATTTGATACGCGTACCCAACTCGACGCTTATATCGCCCGACGTGGCTTCGGCGTCGATATGAAAGCTGCCGCCGTGCGCCGAAATCGCGTGTCCCTCTGTTTTGTTTCCGTTTATCGTTATCACGCCGCTGAGCGTGTTTAAATCATATCGCGTGTCCGATTCCCGCGCCGACGACGTTATTTTTACGTTGCCGGACATCGTGGAGAGCGCAAGCCTCGGCTCCGCCGCCGTGATTTTTATATCGCCGGATACGGAGTTCAGCCTCCCCGATAATTTTTCCGCCGTAAGCGTTATCGCGCCGGACACGGTTTCGCCGTCCATTTCGCCGTTGAAATCCTCTATAACGGCGTCGCCGGAGCTTGTTTCAAGATACCCGGAGTCAGCCGTGACGCCGCGTGTGCGAATAACCCCCGACACGCTTTGCAGCCTGAGAGTGTCAGCTTCAAGCGCGCGCGCCTCAATATCGCCGCTCACCGTTATGAATGACGCGGAGCGCACGGTTCCGGAAACGCCGGGAAAGCTGATGTTGCCCGAGACGCTTTTTATATCCAGCGTGTCCGGCGTGGTGTTTTCCGGATAATATATTTTAATGTATGGCACGGCGGAAGACGACCTCATCGGCGGCACTATTAAATTAAACATCGAGACGGGAGCCTCAGAGGCGTATTCGCTGACTGTCAGCACGCCGTTTTCAATGCTCCATTCGGGATTTTCACCGTATGTCGTCAGCTCAAAGCCATAGTCCGGCGCGGGTATGAATTCGATATCCGCCTCAACAGAGTGTATTTGCAGGGATGTTACGCCTTTAATATCGCGCCCGGACAGCGTTGCCTTATCCCGCAGACTCCCGACGCGCAAGCCGCTGCCGAGACGCCATGTGATATATCCCTCCGCGCCAAGCGCATGCGCGGAAAAAAACAGCACCACGCCCACCGCGATGAATATTAACGCTGTAATCGTAATTTTTCGCTGCTTCATCTTTTTGACCTCCTTAATATAGCCTTACCCAGCTTCGACGCCGCGCGCGCGCATATCCGCCACATCCATATGGTGGCGCGCAGCAGCAGCCATCCGACGCCGATTGACGCGAGTCCGATGCCGATGGCGGCAATCCCCAAGGCGAAGCTTTGCAGCGCCGTGATGATGCCCATCAGGACATAAATCAGCCCGCCGAGCATTGCGGCGGCTGCTGTGATGCCTACGCAAATTACGCACAGTGCCAGAGTAAGCAGACTCAGCGCGACGACAATGGCAAGCACAGCCGCAACAGGCAGCCCGATGGGAAGCGCGAAAACCGCAAGAATCAATAGCGGTATTATCCGCGAAGCGCGTTTTTTGCGCGGGGCGGGTGTCATGCCTGTGTCAGGCATCGCGACGGCGTCAGTTATATCCGTCTCCGTTTCAGGCTCGGTTGTGTCTGACTCTATTGCGTCAGGCTCTGTGTCCGTGCCGCCGCCCGCGACGATTTCCGCCGCTATGCGTCCCGCGACCTCACGCGGGGGACCCAGCGCCGCTATTGCCTCCGCCTCGTTTTCCGCGTCGCCGAGATATTCCTCGTAAAAGCTCACTGCGGCGTCAATTTCCTCTTGCGGCAGGGCGCGAAGCAGCCGCCTCAGCTTGTCGAGATATTCCTGTTTAGTCATGCCGCGTCACCTCCCGAAAATATTATTGTGTCTACACGGGTTTTGAAATCTGTCCAGTCCTCCTTCAGCGTTTCAAGCGTTTGCCGCCCCGTATCCGTCAGGCGATAATATCGCCTGTTGCGCCCCTCGTAAGGGGTGTCGTAGGTTTCGAGGCACTGCTGGGTTTGAAGCCGCCGCATCACGGGATACATCGTTGATTCTGATACCTCAAGCGTTCGTTTTACATCCTGCGTAAGCGCGTAGCCGTATGCGTCCCCGCGCGATACGACCGCCAGCACACACAGGTCCAGCAGCGCGCCGGTTGCGTTGATAGTCATAGGATCCCTCCGTTTTCTAAGATTCGCTAGCGTATAATATTATATATCATATAATATTATGTTGTCAACACATATTTTCAAAATTTTTTGAAAATCGGAAATTCGTTGCGCGGCAAGGGATATTTGGTGCTATGCGCGTCGCGGTTGCGCCGCGCCGCGCGATGTGATATAATTCCCCGAGGCTCCGTAGGCGCGGGGCAATAAAAAATTACAAAACGAGCAAGCAAAGGACACCGATAAATGAAACAGCTTCGCAACATCGCGATTATCGCGCACGTTGACCACGGCAAGACCACCCTTGTTGATAAAATGCTGAGTCAATCCGGCGTTTTTCGCGAGAATCAAGCCGTGGGCGAGCGTGTGATGGATTCCGGGGATTTGGAACGCGAACGCGGGATTACTATTCTCGCCAAAAACACCGCCGTCACATATGACGATGTGAAAATTAATATTGTAGACACGCCCGGTCACGCCGATTTCGGCGGAGAGGTTGAGCGGATATTGAAGATGGTAAACGGTGTGCTGCTGCTTGTGGACGCAGCGGAGGGACCCATGCCGCAAACGCGCTTTGTGCTGGGCAGGGCGCTGGAGCTGGGACACCGCGTCATCGTCGTCGTCAATAAAATCGACAGACCCGACGCGCGCGTCACAGAGGTCGTGGACGAAATTTTAGAGCTTTTGCTTGATCTGGACGCCACGGATTTTCAGTTGGATTCCCCGATGCTGTTCTGCTCCGCGCGGCGCGGCGTGGCGTCATATTCGCCGGAGACAGAGGGGGTGGATTTATCCCCGCTGTTTCGCACCATAATAGAATACATACCCGAGCCGGGGAGGGATACCGAATCCCCGCTTCAAATGCTGGTGTCGTCCATCGATTACAACGACTATGTCGGCAGGATAGCCATCGGACGCATAGAGCGCGGCGTTATATCAAAAAATCAAGAAATTGCGGTTTGCGACTTCCACGGAGAGCGCGACGTGCGACGGGCGAAAGCGGTGAATCTATATGAATTTGACGGGCTGTCCCGCGCGCCCGTGAACGACGCCTCCGCCGGGGATATCATCGCGCTTTCCGGCATCGGCGATATCACCATCGGCGACACGATATGCGCTCCGGATTCGCAGGAGCCGCTGCCGTTTGTAAAAATCTCCGCGCCGACGATGGAAATGACATTTTCCGTAAACGATTCTCCGTTTGCCGGGCGCGAGGGCAAATATGTCACCACGCGCAACATACGCGACCGCCTTACGCGCGAAACGCTGAAGGATGTGTCACTGCGCGTATCCGAGCTGCCGGACGCCGACAGCTTCAATGTGGCGGGGCGCGGCGAAATGCATCTGTCCATTCTGATTGAAACGATGCGGCGCGAGGGCTATGAATTTCAGGTTTCCCCGCCGCGCGTACTGACAACAGAGGTGGACGGCAAAATCTGCGAGCCGATAGAGCGCGTTGTCTTGGACGTTCCGGAGACGGCTGTCGGGGCGGTAATTGAAAAGCTGGGCTCGCGCCGCGGGGATATTTTAGAAATGACGCCCTCCGGCGGGCGCGTGAAGCTGGAGTTTCTTGTTCCGTCGCGCGGGCTGTTCGGATACAGAAGCGAATTTTTGACGGACACGCGCGGCGAGGGGATTATGGCGTCGCTGTTTGAGCGGTATGAGCCGTGGAAGGGCGAAATTTCCCGCCGCGGCAGCGGGTCGCTGATCGCCTTTGAAGCCGGAGAGGCAGTTACCTACGGACTCTATTCGGCGCAGGAGCGCGGGCAATTATTCATCGTCCCCGGCACGGCTGTATATGCCGGAATGATAGTCGGGTCGTCCCCCAAGGCAGAGGATATCGCCGTTAATGTCTGCAAAAAAAAGCAGCTTACGAATTTTCGCGCCGCCGGCTCGGAGGACGCCCTGCGGCTCATCCCCGCAAAGCTGATGAGCCTTGAGCAATGCCTTGAATTTCTTGCCGATGACGAGCTGCTGGAGGTCACGCCGAAAAGTCTGCGTCTGCGCAAATCGGAGCTTGACCACTCCCTGCGGCGCAGCGCGGCGTCAAAAAAGAAGCAAAAAACCGAAAATTGATTCGGCTGCCAATATACCAATATTAAATATCAAAAAAGGTGGTTAAAGCAATGAGCACAATACTAATAGTAGACGACGAGAAAACCATCGTCGATGTTCTGAAATTCAACCTCAACCGCGAGGGCTACACTACCGCCGAAGCATACGACGGGGAGGAAGCCCTGCAAAAATACAAAGAAACGCGCCCGGATTTAATTCTTCTGGACGTGATGCTGCCGCACATTGACGGCTTTGAAATCTGCCGCCGCATCCGCGCCACGGATAAGCTGACGCCTATTATAATGCTGACAGCGCGTGAAGAAGAAGAGGACATGGTGCTGGGGCTGGACCTCGGCGCGGACGATTACGTGACAAAGCCCTTTAAGAACAGTGAGGTTTTGGCGCGTGTGCGCGCAAATATCCGCAGAACGGCGGCGGCAACCGAAACGGAGCCTCGGCTTCACGGCGACGGGCTTGTCATAGATGACGAGCGCCTTGACGCATTTGTAAAGGGTCAGGCGGCGGGGCTTACCCCGCGTGAATTTGAGCTGCTGAAATTTCTGATGGCGACGCCCGGGCATGTGTTCTCGCGTGAGGATTTGCTGCGCGATGTGTGGCAATATGAATACATCGGCGACCTGCGCGCCGTGGACGTCGCCGTGCGGCGTCTGCGCGAAAAAATTGAGGATGACAGCGCAAATCCCAAGAACATTCTTACAAAGCGCGGCTCCGGCTATTATTTCGAGTGGTAGCGCGAACGGCGCGAAAGGAACGGTAACAGGATGCTGAAAAGCCTGCGCGGGAAGCTCGTTTTTATAATGCTTATGCTCATCGTGATGCTTATGAGCGTTATTGTCGTGTTTCTGACGCGCGGTGTCCGCGATTTCTATCTTGACGAGTTCCATAGACGAATGACCTCCGCCTTCACGGATGCGGAAATGATTTCCGCGCTGCGGGCGGCAGCCGACGAGCCGGACGCGGCGGAGCAGCTTGAAGAAATAATTTTCGCCTATGCGGGGCAACTGGGTATAGACAGCTGGACGCGCAAGTTTTATATTCTGGACGGCACAACGGGTGAGCGCCTTGCGGGGGCTGAAATCGGGCGCGGCGAAGTATTTGAGATGACCCCGAACATCCTAACGGCGCTGACGGGTGAAAACGCCTATACGGGAGGCTCCGGCAGCGCGTATATGGACGCCGCCGCGCCGATAGAGGGGGAATACGGGCGGTTCATCATATACATCCGCGACAGCCGCGAAACGTCGCAAAATCTCTCCGCGTCGCTGTTTCGTATGATATTGGAATCGCTGGCGTTCGGTCTTGTCGCCTCGGCGGCAATCAGTCTGCTGCTGGCTCAAACGCTGCTGTCACCCATACGCGGTATGACAAAGGCGGCGGAGGCGATGGGCGAGGGCGACTTCACGCGGAAAATTCCAGTCGATTCCGACGACGAAATCGGCACGCTATCCACGACGTTCAACACGATGGCGTCACAGCTCGAAACGACGTTGGACGAGCTTAAAAACGCGGAAAAGCTGCGCCGCGACTTCGTTGCCAATGTCTCGCACGAGCTGCGCACACCGCTTACCAGCATACGCTCCTACGCCGAAACGATGCATGACACCCCCGATTTGCCGGACGAAACGCGCCTTGAATTCTTGGGCGTCATCCTCAATGAGAGCGACCGAATGACAAAAATCGTATCCGATCTGCTCAGTCTGTCGCGCCTTGATTCCGGCGGCGGATTGAAAATAGAGCAGTTTTCTCTTGAGCGCTCTGTGCGCGAGGTGTACACCGCCATCGCGATTGCCGCCGAGCGACGCGGGCAGAGCGTGGAGCTTGATTTGCAGTTCGGTATGCCGGACATTATGGGCGACAGGGCGCGCATCGAGCAGGTACTTATGAATATTATGACGAACGCCGTGAAATATACGCCGGAGGGCGGCGCCGTTCGCGTCTCCTGCGGCGCGTCCGGCAGGTTCGCGTGGGTGAAAATCAGCGACACGGGCGTCGGCATACCGCCGGAGGATTTGCCGCGCGTGTTCGACCGCTTTTACAGAGTGGATAAGGCGCGCTCCCGCGAGTCCGGCGGCACGGGACTGGGGCTTTCGATAGCAAAAGAAATCACAGAGCTGCACGGCGGGGAAATTACGTTAAAAAGCGTCTACGGCTCAGGCTCGACGTTTACAATAACCCTGCCTGTGGACGGTCCTCCCGAAATCGCCACCGCCAACGAGGCTGCTTCATCGGATAATCAGCAGGACAGCGAAGCCGGGGACGCCATGCCCGCGGAGGAAGAACATGAACCGCTCAATTAAGGAAGGCGAGAAAACCGTCTTAATTGTGGCGCTTTTAATCAGCGCCGTGCTGACGGCGCGCGCATCGGGGATGTTCGGCGATGTCATCGCCGCTATGACGGGCGCGCTTCCGGCGGGCAGTGTTGCCTCCGCCGACGCGGGCGGGACTGTCTCCGCTGAGGCGGCGCGCCCGTATTTAATCGTCGTGACGGGCGCCGACGGCACACGCGCGACGGCAGCGTATGACGATGACGCGCGCGACGCGCTGTATGAAAAAACGGGCAGCATTATGAATGAGGCGCTTGCCTCCGCCACCGAGCCTGTAAAATGCGCGGAATCGGAATGGCGCGCGGCGCTGTCCTCCCCCGGCGTGATGATAGAGTATTATTCCGAAGTGCCGCTTGCGCTGGCGCGCGGCTGGCTTGGCGCGCCGGCGGGCGGGTCAAGGCTTTCAATTCGCAGACTGTGCCTTGTGTTTTCGGACGGCCCGTCCTCGCTGTATTGCGAGGGGAGCGACGGCTTTTACCGCGCGGAAGCAGCCTCCCTCGGCGGGGATAAAACCGTTCCGGCTGTGTATTCCGGCAATATTAAATACGAATTTGAGACGGACTCTGACTCCGCCGCGCCATATATGCTGCTGTTATCGGACGATTCGCCGCGTCGCGCCGCGTCTGCCTCCAATCCGCTTGCCTTGGACGGCGTGCTGCCCGCCGTACTCTCCCCTCTGGGCATTGACGCGCGGCACAGCCCGGGCTATACGGACGCCGACGGCTCGGAGCGATACGTGACAAGCGCCGCCTCAGCCTCTGTTTCGCCGGACGGACTGATCACCTATCGCCGCGCTGTCTCCGCCGGTGGCGTCGCCGATAACGCCGAGATGTCGGAAGAGAGCTTCGCCGTTGAAACGGCGTATAGAACCGTCGCTGCCGTCGGCAGCTACGCGGGCGCCGCGCGGATATATTTCACCGACGTCGAGGCTGCAGGTGATTCAGATTCAGATTCAAATTCTGATTCATTTGTCGTATCGTTCGATTATTATCTTTCCGGCGCGCGTGTGTTTTTCCCCGAGCGCGAGCACGCCGTATCCGTGACGATAACGGATGGCGAAATTGCCGAAATGACGTTCCTATTCCGTGAGTATTCCTTCTCCGGCGCGGTCGCGCTGCTGCCCGAGCGTCAAGCCCTGGCGGCTTGCGGCGGGACGTTTAAGCTGGGGTATTCCGACGGCGGCTCCGGCGATGCTTCGCCGTTTTGGTATGCCGAGGGAGATAACGGGCAATGAGTACCTCAAAGATAAAAAACATTGTAATTGCAGTGCTTATATTCATCAATCTGTTCTTTCTTGCTGTGCTGACGATTTCAAGCGCGGGGGAAGCCGCGGAGCATCACCGCATTTTGGACGATTTGCGAATGGTTTTCACGGAAAACGGCATCGGGCTGCCGGAGAGTCTTCCCGGCTCGCTGTTAAGCATGAAAACGCTTGAAACAGAGCGCGACGCGTTTGGGGAAGCCTCCGCCGCGCGCGCCGTGCTGGGTGACTGCTCCCCCTCCGGCGAGGGCGGCGCGAACTCCGTGTATACGGGTGCGCGCGGCACGGCGGAATTCAACGCGCGCGGGGAATTAAAAATTGAGCTGACGGAGCCGTACACCCCGCGCGGCGGGAGCGCCGCCGCCGTGGCAAAACGTCTGCTGCGCGATATGGGCATAGACGCCGCCGCGCCGACAATACACGAAAACGATGAAATCACAACGGCTGTGGCGATATGCGAGTATAAAGGCGTCCCGATGTTTAACTGCTCTGTGAGCTTTGAATTTAATAAAGCCGGCGCGTTGCTGCGCGTCACCGGACGCCGCCCGACGGGTATAAAAGAAGCGCCGCAGGACAGGCTGCGCGACCTGCCGACGGCGCTATTGGGCTTTCTTACGTTCACGCGCGCGGGCGGCGCGGACTGCACAGAGCTGATTTCCGTCGCCGCCGCATACAGACTTACGGTCAGCGCGTTCGGAGACGGGACGCTATCCCCAGGATGGCTGATAACGACGGACGCCGGGGTGTATTTCATCGACGCCCTGATGGGGGAGATTGTAACGGCGGACGCGCCGTAGCGCATGTGGCAACACACAGCATTACCGCTTAAAGTGTTTTATAACGACGCAAAGATATCCCCCGCCTCTACGTTCGACAATGACGATACTGCTTGATACGAACATTGTAATGGACGCGTTGCAGAGGCGCCAGCTGTTCGATACGGCTGCGAAGGAAATATTGAGAAATGCGAGCAACGGCAAAACAGTCTGCTGCTTCACGGCAAACGCGGCGACAGATATTTTTTACCTGTACAGTAAGGCGTGTGCTCTTCAAGCGGCGGCGGAATAATTGACGACGGCGATTTCGGTCAGCGCGCCGCGCACGCCGTCAACGATTTCCTCCAAGCGCCGCGCGACCTCGTCGCTGTACGATGCCTCGCCGCACTGCGAGCACACCTGCGACGGGACGTTTTTAATAATGACAATGCAACGCCCCAAATCAGCCATAAAGGTCGTGAGTCCGTCGTCGTATGTCCCCTTGCAAAAAAAGCAGCCCATCCGGATATTACCTCCTCGTTTTCAAATCGTTGTTCCATTTGTCGCCGCTTGGAATATACGCCGTTATAAGGTAGGGGACTGTGACATTCTTCCCTGCGGCGCAAGCCGCACGACTTTGTCAAAAATCCGCGGTGTCCGCGCCGTGCGCCCCTTCGCCCTCTCCGAGCAGCGCGTCGGCGCGATAGGCGTCAATTTCCTCAACGCCGCGCAGACGGCGCTCGATAGCGCGCGAGCGCACACCGACGCGGTCAAGCTCATTCGCCGCCGCGTTGATTTTATTCTTGATGCCGTCAAGCACGCCGCCGAATTTTCCGAATTCGGTTTTTACGGCGCCCAGTAGCTCCCAAACCTCGCTGGAGCGTTTTTCAATCGCAAGCGTGCGGAAGCCCATTTGAAGGCTGCTTAAAAACGCCGCGGTGTTCGCGGGTCCGACAACCGTAATTCTATGCTCGCGTTGCAGCAGTTCAAAAAGTCCGGGGCGGCGGAGAATTTCGGCGTAAAGCCCCTCTGTCGGCACAAACATTATGGCAAAGTCTGTGGTTGTGGGCGGATTGATGTATTTGGTGTGTATCTCCTTCGCGTTTTTCTTGACGGCGGATTCAAACTGGCGCGACGCCGTTTCCAGCTCTGTGTTGGAATCATAGGCGTCAAGCAGCCTCTGATAATCCTCTATGGGGAATTTTGAATCGATGGGGAGCAGCAGCGGCGCTCCATCGACGCCGCCCGGCAGGCGCACGGCATATTCCACGCGCTCCTGACTCCCCTGTCTCACGGCGGCGTTGCGCTCGTATTGCTCCGGCGAAAGAATTTGCTCTAATATCGCGCCGAGCTGTATCTCTCCAAGGTTCCCGCGCGTTTTGACGTTCGTGAGAACCTTTTTCAAATCGCCTACGCCGGAGGCAAGCGTTTGCATCTCACCGAGTCCGCGGTGAACCTGCTCCAGCCTGTCGCTTATGAGCTTAAACGATTCGTCGAAGCGCTTTTCCACCGATTCGCGAAGCTTTTCGTCCACGGTTTTGCGCATTTCCTCAAGCTGCCGCGTGTTTTCTTCCTGAATTCTCCGCAGACGCGCCTCCACCGTGTCGCGCGTTTCCTTCAGCGATTGTGACAGCTCCTCGCGGTTGGTTTTAAGCGCTTGCGACAGCTCCTCGCGGCTTGCCCTGCCGGATTCCTGACCCTCCTGACGGCTGCGCGCGAATTCCTCACGCAGCACGGTGTCAAGGCGTTTAATTTCGTCTGTCAGGCGCGTTAGCTCGGCTTTGCCGCGGTTTTCGGCGCTATCGCGATCTTTGGCTTTGTCGCGCCGCGATAAAAGCAGCAAAATTAAATTTGCGGCGGTCAAGGCGGTTATTATTATCGTCAGTATGGTGGGCGGTGTCATATGTATGCGCGCCTTTCGTCAATTCGCGGCTTCCGCCGCGTTTTTTTCTTCCTGCAGCCGCCGCGTCGCCAGATTGTACAGCTCTTCTGTCGCTAGGGCGATTTTCGTCACGGATACGTTTTGCCCCTCCGGGTATATGTACAGCGTGTCGTTTAGCGTGTTCAGGTCAACGCAGTCTCCGCCCTGCTTTCTGTAGTTGTATTCGATGTGGCAGGAGTACAGCGCAAGCGGTTTCCAGCGTTCTGTGTACACCTCGCCGTCGTATACACCGCTGAGGGTGAAGCCATCCATATTGTGGGTCAGTGTGGCGTGTCCAAGGTCTACGAAGCCGCGCGCATTCGGCAGGGAATCCACCCGCGCCGATACCTCAAGCGAATATGTACCGTCCTCCACCTCGCGGCGGACGTTTTCGCGCTCCCATTCATACCAGTCCGGGACGTGGGAAAATTCCGTTTCCCCGTCGGTCTCCGGGTTTTTCGCGTATAGCTCGCCAAGCGTCGTCATCACCCAGCGCTTGCCGCATTCCGAGCACCATATTTCATCAAGCGCGGAGGTCATTTTGTATTCCGCGCCGCAGTGCGGGCATTGATACAGCACCTTGTGCAGTCCCGCCGCCCTGTCGCGGCTTTTTATCTCTATGCCGTTTTCGCGCTGCCATTTGAAGTCGTCGTATACAAAGGCTTCACGGACGCGCTCGTTCATTTCGTCAACGGACAGCGTCTGTGTTTGCGCGCGTGTGAACAGCGGGCGCATCTCGGCGCGAAGGTCGCTTATGCGGCGCTTCTTGCCCCAAAACGGATTTGATATGTGATGCCCGTGCATTATCAGCGTCACAACGGGTATATCAAGAAAACGAATAAATTTGCCGATTGAATTCGGCAGCACGGCGTTTGTGCCGCAAAGGGAATATCGCGCCTCGGGGAACAGCACCACGATTTGTCCGTTTTCCTTGGCGTGCATCATATTTTTCACCAGCTGCACCGAGCTTGTGAACTTGCGTATCCCGATGCCGCCGACCTTGCGCAGCAGCCATTCCTTGCCGATAAAGCCGTCGATTGCCACAACATAGCTCGCGCGGCGGGGAAATATCGCCGCCGTCATTATCATAAAATCGATAAATGCGTTGTGGTTGCACAGCAGCAGGTACGGCGGCTTGATGCCGTCCATATCGGATTTGAATATTTTTGAGTGCTTCATCCATTTAATAGGGAAGCTGATTGCCCATGTCACGGGCGTCAGATAACGTTTCTGCGAAACGGGGCGCCGCGCCATATCAAAACGCTTGAAATCGCCAATCATATCAGTGCCACTTCCTCTCTGTCTGTTTTCGCGTGTCTTGCCGTCCGTCGCAGTATACCCGATTGTTGGTGGAAAGTCAATTCGAGTATTATCGGTGCGAGGCGGGGCGCGAGGTGGGGGCGAAAAGTTCAAATACGCCCACGGCGATAACGAATATTCCGAAGGCGCGGCGCAGCGCGTCGATTTCGACTCCGGCGGCGATATACGACGCTGCGATGGCGGCGGGTACGCCCGTCGCGACTGAGGGCAGCACAGCCCACCGGTCGATGAGCTTGTTTTTGATATGCCCGGTGAGCGCCAGCGCCGCCGTCGGGAGAAAATAGAGCAGATTTATCCCCTGCGCCGCCCGCTGTCCCAGCTCCGTAAAGCAGGTGATATACAGTACAAGCAGCGTGCCGCCGCCTATGCCCCACGCGGACAGCGCTCCCGCGGCGGCTCCGGCGAGAAGGGCAATAGCAAAGCTCATCTGATAACGCTCCTGACGCCGCCGCAGATTAAAAGAATCGCAAACGCCCGCCGCAGCAGCGACGCGGGTATTTTATCAAACACTCTGCCGCCAATAATTCCGCCGAGCGCGCCGCCGATTATATACGGCGACGCTTCCGATATATCCATTCCACCGCGCAGCAGATATACGGCTGCCGACACGGCGCATATCGGAAGCATCGCGGCGACGGAGCATGCATAGGCGCGCTTTTCCTCAAGCCGAACCCAGCGTGTATACAGTGGAATGATGAACATTCCGCCGCCCGCGCCGAAAAATCCGTTAGCTGCGCCGGCAAGAATCCCCGCTATGGCACATTTTATCCGCTGTGATGCGTTCATTATTTTACTGTCTTAATGTGATTATTAGGAATTTTTCGAATACTTGTTACTTCCATAACCGTATATATCCTTTATCATTCAGTAGTTTTACTATTATCAACCCAAAGGTAAAGATGAGCGCTCCCGATATTCCCGCAGCGCGGAATCCGGAATACATCGCTATTAGCTGAGCCACGGGCGGCAGCCCGATTCGCCGTCCCACAAGTCGCGGCTCCATCACACCGCGAACCGTGACGATAACACCGAACGCCGCAAGCAGCGTTATCGCCCGCGCCGCGTCTCCCCGCGCAAGCTCGAATACGCCCCACGGAACAAGCGCCGCGCCGACGCCTAGCACGGGCAGCATATCAATTAGCGACACCGCGAGCGCCAGCAAAAGCGCAAAATCAATCCTCAGCGCGCAAAACAGCACGGTAAGCTCCAAAAATGTGACGCCCGACAGTACCAGCTGCGCGCGCGCCCACGCGGCGGCTGTACGCCGCAGCTCCGTTTTCACCTCGCGAAGCCGCGATAGAAGCCGCTCCGGTATCTGACGCAGAAAAAACGCCGTGAATTCCTCATACCCGCCGGATATGAAAAAAGTGCCGACGGCGGCGGTGAGGATAAACAGCAAAAATCCCGGGCTGCCCGATAATATGCCCGAAATATACGTGATTATCCCCTTAGAGAGCGCCCCCAACGCCTCCGCGCCGCGCCGTAGGGCTTCCTCCGTTGCGTATGTAATGTACTCCCGAGCCTCCGGCGGCGCGGAGGCTATTGCCCCGCGCACGCGCGCCCCCAGCTCCGCAATAAGCTCCGGCGTCAAGGCAAGCAGCCTTGGGATATTCTTCGCCGCCGCCGTCAGCTCAAAAATTATCCGCCCCACGGCAAGCGTCGCCGCGGCGACAGCCGCCGCCAGAATAAGCGCCGAGCATATCCCGGAGGCGAGCGCTCTGTTCAGCCTCAGCCGGTTGGTCATAAAAAGCACAGCCGGTTCAATCGCGCGAGAAATGAAAAACGCCGTGATAAACGGCAGAAACCATTGCAGGGCGAGCCGCGAAAAAAGCCACAGCAGAGCGCCCCCCGCTACTACAATCGCGAGTGAAGCCACGCGTGAGAGCGCCTTTTTTTCAGTCAATGCAGCCGCCCTCCCTCTCCGCTTTTTGAAAAAAATCGCGAAACACGCAATTTGGTGTTGCGCGGCGGCTTTTTATGTGATAGTATACTGTCTTACGGATAGCAATATTCGTCGGGCGTCGCAGGTGCGCCGCGGCGCGCGGACGCGACGCTTGTGGAAAAACGCGTTAAAACGCGAATTTTGATATAAAATACAGTGGGAGAAATGGCTGATGTACGGAATTGCCATACTCGGCTTCGGGGTTGTCGGCTCCGGTGTCGCAGAGGTTTTGGATAAAAACGCGGACAGGATCACGCTTGGCGCATCGCGCGAGCTGACCCTGAAGCACATCGTGGATATTAGGGATTTTCCCGACAGTCCTTATAAAAATCTGCTGACGCGCGACTTTGAAACGGTCGTCAATGACCCCGAGGTGCGCGTCGTCGTCGAAACCATCGGCGGCGTGGGGCTGGCGTATGAATACACGCGCCGAGCGCTTGACGCGGGTAAATCCGTCGTAACCTCAAACAAAGAGCTTGTCGCGCGGCGCGGCGTGGAACTGCTCAGCCTTGCAGAGGAGCGCGGCGTCAACTATCTTTTTGAAGCCAGCGTCGGCGGCGGCATCCCGATACTGCGCCCGATTACGCAGTGCCTCGCCGCCAACAAGATTTTTGAAATATACGGTATACTCAACGGCACCACAAACTATATTTTAACGTCGATGATTAAAGACGGCGCCGGACTTGAGGACGCCCTGAAGCTCGCCCAAAGTAAAGGCTACGCCGAGGCTGACCCGTCCTCTGACATTGACGGCACGGACGCCTGCCGCAAAATCTGTATCCTCGCAGACCTCTGCTTCGGCAGACATATGGATCCCGATTGGCTGAAAACAGTGGGTATTCGAGCCGTCACGGCAGCTGATACAGCCTATGCCGACCGCGGCGGGTATAAAATCAAGCTGCTGGGGCGCGCCGTCGCGAATCCGGACGGACGCATTTCGGCATATGTCGCGCCGCACCTTGTATCATCGGACAATCTGCTTGCCGGGGTAGAGGGCGTTATGAACGCCATAGTCGTGCGCGGAAACGCGATCGGCGACGTGATGTTTTACGGCGCGGGCGCGGGCAAGCTCCCCACGGCAAGCGCCGTCGTCGCGGATATTATCGACGCCGCGAAGCACGAGCACTCCCGCAGACTCATCGCGTGGAAGCCCGGCGACCCCACAATGCTGCGCGACTCCGCGGAGCTTGCCGGACGCTGGTACGCGCGCGTGGCGGAGAACGAAAACGCCGTGCGCGGGGTGTTCCCCTCCGTTGAAATCCTCGGCAAAGCAGAAGGCGAAACGGCATTCATCACCCCCGCCGACAAGGGCGCGGAGGGTGCCAGCAAGGCGGAGATTGACGCCGCGCTGGCTGATTTCAACGTCCTCTCGCTGTTCAGGGTTATCGCATAACCGCACCTCCCCGTACTCTTTGTAAACCCGTATTTTATATAAAAAGGACTGACTGTAAAATTGCCCCTGATTGTAATGAAATTCGGCGGCACCTCCGTCGCCGACGCGCGCTGTATCTCACGCGCCGCGGGAATAATTGCCGACGCCTATTCCGAGGGGCATAGCCTTGTCGTTGTCCTCTCGGCGCAGGGCGACACAACCGACGATCTGATTGAAAAAGCCGCCGAAATAAATCCCGCCCCATCGCGGCGCGAGATGGATATGTTGCTGTCCACGGGGGAGCAGGCGTCCGTCGCGCTTATGGCAATGGCGTTGGAAAAGCTCGGCTTGCCTGTCATATCCCTCACCGGACGACAGGCTGGCATACGCACAAATTCCGAATACGGCTCGGCAAGAATCGAAAAGGTCGACTGCGAACGCATAAAAAGCGAGCTGGATAAACGCAGAATAGTCATTGTCGCAGGCTTTCAAGGCATAAATAAATATGACGACACGACGACGCTTGGACGCGGCGGCTCAGACACCACGGCGGTTGCCCTCGCGGCGGCGCTGCACGCGGATTTATGCCGCTTTTACAAGGACGTGGACGGTGTGTACACGTCCGATCCGCGCAAAATTAAAGGCGCGCGGCTGCTGTCCGAAATTACATACGACGAAATGCTGGAACTGGCGTCGCTGGGCGCGCAGGTTCTGCACAACCGCAGCGTTCAAATGGCGAAGCGCTATGGCGTGGAGCTGGAGGTGCTTTCAAGTTTCGAGCGCAAGCCAGGCACAATCGTTAAGGAGGTTTTGAATATGGAAAAAACAAAAATATCGGGTGTTGCCAAGGACACAGACACGGCGCGTGTCGCCGTTATGGGACTGCGCGACGAGCCCGGCATCGCCTTCCGCGTGTTCCGCGTGCTGTCAAACGCGAAAATCATCGTGGACATCATATTGCAATCCATCGGGCGCGAGGGGACAAAGGACATCAGCTTTACCGTCGCGCGCAGCGATCTTGACACGGCGGTCGCGGCGCTTGAAGCGCAGCGCACAGCGCTGGGCTTTTTAGAGCTTGATGTGTCCTCTGACGTCGCCAAGGTATCCATCGTCGGCGCGGGGATGATGTCCGCCTCCGGCATTGCGACAACGATGTTTGAGGCGCTGTACGACGCGAAGGTAAATATAAATATGATTTCCACCAGCGAAATAAAAATTTCTGTTCTTGTCGATGAAGCCGACGCCGACCGTGCCGTCGCGGCGATTCACCGCAAATTCTTTGAGGACTAACCTGCTATGGCGGAGCATTATGACGCCGCGATAATCGGACTCGGTCCCGCCGGTGCAACCCTTGCGCGGCTGCTGGGTGAAAATATGCGCGTCGCCGCAATTGATAAAAAATCGCCGGGCGGCGAGCACACAAAGCCCTGCGGAGGACTGCTTGCCCCGGACGCGCAGAGGACGCTGTCCCGTTTTAATTTGACGCTGCCGAAGGCTGTGCTTGTCGATCCGCAGATTTTCGCCGTCAAAACGCTTGACACGGAGCAGAGGCTGCTGCGATATTACCCCCGATTTTATATAAATCTCAACCGCGAAAAATTTGACGCTTGGCTGGTTTCACTCATCCCGAGCGGCGTGGATATTATCGACAACGCCGTCTGCACAGGACTGCGCCGCTTGGACGACGGAATGTTTGAAATATCGTTCTCGCAGGGCGGCGCTGCACGGCGTGTGATTACGGCGCAGCGTGTTATAGGCGCGGACGGCGCCGGATCCATCGTGCGGCGCACACTGTTTCCGAAAAGCAAAATCCGCCGATATACGGCGATTCAGCAGTGGTTTAAAGAAAAGCACGCGACGCCCTTTTATTCCTGCGTGTTCGATAAAAGCATCACGGATGCGTATTGCTGGAGCGTCTCAAAGGACGGATATTTCATCCTCGGCGGCGCGTTCCCGACAAACGGCGCGCAGGAGCGCTTTGAGGTTCTGAAGAATACGCTGACAGAGCGCGGCTTTGAGCTTGGCGAGCCGATAAAAACAGAAGCGTGCCTTGTATCGTATCCGCGCAGGATATGGGATTTCCGCCTCGGTGAGGCGGGGGCGTTTCTCATCGGGGAAGCGGCGGGATTCATCAGCCCGTCGTCGCTTGAGGGAATCAGCTATGCGCTGGACAGCGCGAATCGCCTTGCGGAGGTCATAACAGCCTCCGGCGCAAACGAAAACAGGCGGTACGCCCGCGCCGCACGCGGCATCAAAGCCAAGCTGCTGCTGAAATACATCAAATCGCGCTTTATGTACAAAGCGATGCCACGGAAGCTGATAATGAAATCGGGACTGCAAAGCATAAAAGTCGCGGAGTGAGGGTTCATTCCTGATGTCCGTGCTGCGCTTACCTCAGAACGAATTTGATTCATTGGCAATCATCGACCCGAACCTGCCGCGTGAATTCGAGGATGATAAGCTCGGCATACTTGATGTGAAGCTCAAACTCAAATCCGGCAAGATAATCGATATTGAAATTCAAGTGAAATCGCTGCCCCATCTCCGTGAACGCGTCATCTTCTACACGAGTAAAATGGTCACGGAGCAAATACGCTCAGGCAATGACTACGGAATCATCAAGCCGGTTGTCACCATCATCATCGCCGACTTCACGCTATTTGACACGGACTCGGCGTATCACCACCGCTTTGAGCTGTACGATAAGGAACACAGCGTACTCTTCAGCGATCTAATGGGCGTACACATACTGGAGCTGCCCAAGCTGCCGGAAACAGACGACAACACAGACCTTTGGGAATGGCTGAAATTCATAAAATCTGACGATATGGAGGAACTTGAAATGTTAGCGCAACGCAGTCCGACACTCAGCAAAGCCGTTGGTATACGAATGGAGCTCTCGCAGGATGAGAGATTGCGAATGATTGCCGAAGCCAAGGAAAAAGCCCGTCGAGATGAAGCTGATTGGCTGTGGGGCATAGAGCAGGAGAAGAATCGCGCGATTGAGCAGGAGAAGACTCGGGCGAAGGAAGAAGAACGCGCGGAACTATTTGCTTTGCTGTCTCAACTCGGAGTGTCTTCCGACATTCTCAGTAAAGCAACCGCGTTACGTGATATCGGTAGTAACAACACATAGTTCTATATGCGCTGCCACGGAAGCTGATAATGAAATCGGGACTGCAAAGCATAAAAGTCGCGGAGTGAGCGTCACTTCTCCGGAATAACTCCGGCGGGATTTCAACGCGCGCCCGCACACGCTCGTTTGACTTGGCGCGGAAATTATTATATATTGTGTGGCAGTGCCTGAAAGGGGGCGGTTGCTGCCCCGCCGCCTAACCCCTAACCCCAACGCATAAACAAAACCCCTGAGGCGGATGCCTCGGGGGTTTTGTCGTGGGGGGGCTTGCTGCAACAAGGGCGAGCAGCCCAATATTTCCACCGCCGCTCTTGATCTTTTCACGCTGTTAGGAAAGGAGCCATTTTTGAGCTCCGCTCAACCGTTGCTTGAGCAAACGATGCTGCGCAGCATTATATTTTCAGTCAATAAGATAAGCTAACGGCGACACATATTTGGATACACTGCTCTCGTCCGGCAAGGCAAGCCGGATTATTTCCACCTTATCATTTAAGCTGTTAAGCTCATAAATCCCAGATTCAAAGACCTTTGTTTGCCCGGTTATGGATTTAACTTTTTCACCGAGAGAACGCACACCCTTCAGGTTGCCCTGAAAATCGTACACCCGCAGCGTTTCCTCGTTAGCCGAGGTGAAGTCCGGTTTATCCGCCATCTCATACAGCTTCACGATAAAAATATTTCGCTCATAGTCAACACCGAATAAACGCACGCCGATTAACCAAAAATCCGAATAAAAAGTAACGCTATCGTTTTTACCCTCAACAGGAGCGCTGATGATATCCATCTTGATGCCGTGTCCGATGGAATGTCCCTCCTCAGGCAAAAATTCCGCCGTGTAAATATGCTTGAAATCAAAGGTTTTGCCGTTAACAATTTCGACACCCGTTTGAGAAGCCGCACTCTGCTCGGTGGGGATTTTATAAATCTTCCCCGAGTCCCCGCCGTTAGTTGTCAGATAAATCACACCATCAAAAATATCAAAGCTTAGTACAGCGTCAAAGCCGATAACGATGCGCGATTCACCAATAAACCGGGTTTCGCCCGCGGCGGAATGCTTCCGGATGACATCATTGTTATCAAGGATGTACAAATCGCCGTTATACGCGGCAATCCGCACCCCGACAAAGCCGTCCAAATCAATGGTGTCGGTCAACGAACCATCGGTGAACTTCAAAACCGTGTTGTTTGTGGAGTTGAGAATATATGCGTCCGCGCCGTCTATACAAAAATCCGCGGGTCCGTATACATTTTCCTCTGAATCTGTGCGGTAGGAAATGAGTCCGTCGCCGGGCTGCGGGTCATTTGTTACCGCCACAGAAACGATAACCGTATCGCCGTCGGATAAAACCAAAGTGCCGGGCGCAATCACCTCTTTGGGTTTTACAATAAAACTAATTACAAATATCGACGACGTAATAACCACCAACACCACGGCAATAGAAATAAGTTTTTTCATACTTGACTCCTTTGTAAAATAAAATTTGAGGATTTATCCCTCTAAAATATGTAACGCACAGGCGAGCAAAGTTTACCGTTTGTGTCGCCGCAATGGGATTTCACTGCAGCTTTACTACCGACCGGGCAATTTCTATCAGCTGCTCGATGGGAAGATAACCGGAGACATCAAACAGATACCCGTCCATGTCCCAAATGACCGCGCTGCTGTGATTATCGTCTGTCGCCGTGAAAGTGTGATACACGATGTCGTCATAAAATTTTTGGCTGTATTCAACATTTTCGTTGTTAACTGATGTTGTGTTGTTGCCGGTTAAATATTTAAACTCAATCGCGCGACCATCGTCGTCCGTGTAGATTACCATCGTGATATCACCCGGCTGAATTCTGGTTTCCTCACTAAACCCGACGGGGAGATGCGTCGGATACCAATCTAAGTCAACCGCTTCGCCGTCCGTATCGTTTGGTCCGAACGATGTGGAATCGGAAAACCAAGTGATAACAGACCCAATAGCTTCGCCGACACTCGCGCGGACAGTCGGGTTAACCAGAGTGATACAAGTGAGTGCGATGAATAATGCAGCCGCCGCAACAGCGGCTCTTTTTACCTGCAAAAGCATAAATGTACTGCGTCGGAGGCGATACGATTTTTTAAGCAGTGCCGCCATCCGCCCCTGCTGGCGCGCGGAGAGTTCAATATCCGGTTCGGCGGCAAGCTCTGTGAGTTCGCGCTCATAGCTGTCAATTACAGCTTGCCTAAACACCACCTCGGAAAGCGTATTCCCGTGAATGTTTTCTTTCATAATGTCAAATTCCCTCCTCGTACAGCGCTTTTACGCGGGTACGCGCTCTTGCCAGTCTGCCATTGACTTGCGGAAGCGTCATATTAAGCTCGGAACTGATTTTCTCAAGCGTCATCTCGTGTACATATTTCATTTCAAGAATTTGACGGTTGAGGGGATCCAAGCGGGCGATGCAGCTTTGCAACCGATCATAATCCTCTTGCTTTATGATTTGCATTTCGAGGGGCATATCGCCGCTCGGTATTTCGGGGGCTTCTTCGGAGTCTAATGGTATGGCTCCAAGCAGAAGCTTTTTTCGGCGGTATGCATCAATGCTTCTGTTCCTTATTATCTTAACGCACAGGTTTCGGAAATTTACCGAGTCCAGCGAAAGAAAATATTCCGTTCGTTCCAGAACCTCCGCAAACACGTCATGCACAATTTCCTCGGAGGCTTCCACCGAGCCGGTAATTTTGTTCGCGACCTTAACAAAGAGCTGATAAAACTGCTCGTAAAAGTATATGAATTTATCGCGCTGTTCCTCTGATTCAAATGCCGCTGCAAAAGATATCAATGCCCCTCGCCTCCGATAGCGTAACTATACCACAGGCACGGCAGCGTTTCAACGCGCGCCCGCACACGCTCGTTTGACTTGGCGCGGAAATTATTATATATTGTGTGGCAGTGCCTGAAAGGGGGCGGTTGCTGCGTATGCGATATAACGCCGGGGAATATGACATTGCCGTTATCGGCGCGGGTCACGCGGGGATAGAGGCGGCGCTTGCCGGCGCGCGGCTCGGTCTGCGCGTTGCTTGCTTTGCGATAAATCTTGATTCCGTCGGCAATATGCCGTGCAACCCCGCGATTGGCGGCACAGGCAAGGGGCAGCTGGTGCGTGAAATTGACGCGCTGGGCGGTGAGATAGCAAGCGCTGCCGACCGCGCCGCCCTGCAATACCGTATGTTAAACCGCGGCAAGGGTCCCGCCGTGCATTCGCTGCGCGTCCAGAC
>JAIRRO010000153.1 GCA_031255955.1 Oscillospiraceae bacterium | reverse complement strand
GATTAAATACGGCGGCACGTGCAATCTGCGTATGGATGACACGAACCCCGCCCGCGAGGATGAGGAATATGTCGACGCGATAAAAGAGGACATCGAGTGGCTCGGCTTTTCTTGGGATAAATTCCTCTACGGTTCAGACTATTTCCCGGAAACATATGAGTTGGCTGTGGGGCTAATCAAAAAAGGACTGGCTTATGTATGCGAGCTTTCGCCGGAGGAATTTAAGGCTCGACGCGGCGATGTGGGCGTCCCCGCCACGAGTCCGCACCGCGACAGACCGATAGAGGAATCGCTTGATTTATTCGCGCGTATGAAAAACGGCGAGTTCCCAGAGGGCGCCATGACACTGCGCGCGAAAATTGACCTCGCCTCCGGCAACTTCAATATGCGCGACCCCGCGCTGTACCGCATACGCCACATATCGCATCATAGGCAAGGCACCGCCTGGTGCGTTTATCCGATGTATGACTTCGCCCATCCCATACAGGACGCGCTGGAGGGCGTGACACATTCGCTTTGCTCGCTTGAATATGAGGATCACAGACCCCTCTATGACTGGGTTATCGAAAACTGCGACGTGCCGTCAAAGCCGCGTCAGATAGAATTCGGACGCCGCAGCCTTGACCACACGGTTATGTCAAAGCGCAAGCTGCGCCGCCTTGTCGAGGAAGGATATGTTGACGGCTGGGACGACCCGCGTCTGCCGACGCTTTGCGGACTGAGAAGGCGCGGCTATACACCGTCGGCAATTCGCGACTTCTGCGACCGAATCGGCATCGGCAAAACCTCAAACACCATAGAGCTTGCGCTGCTGGAGCATTGCCTGCGCGAGGAGCTGAACAAAACAGCCCCGCGCGCGATGGTTGTCCTGCGCCCTATAAAGCTCATCGTGACGAATTATCCCGAGGGTGCGGCAGAGACATTTGAAATTGAAA
The DNA here is from genome assembly GCA_031255955.1 of Oscillospiraceae bacterium. Lineage (GTDB taxonomy): Bacteria > Bacillota > Clostridia > Oscillospirales > Oscillospiraceae > JAIRRO01. The sequence continues at coordinate 8,898 of JAIRRO010000153.1, read as the reverse complement.
ACAACCCCGAGGACGAGGGCGCGGGGGTGCGCGAGGTCACATTCACGCGCGAGCTGTGGATAGAGGGCGACGACTTCGCCATTGACCCGCCGAAGAAGTATAATCGCCTGTTTGTAGGCGGCGAGGTGCGGCTGAAATCCGCGTATATCGTAAAATGCACGGGGTATGATGCCGCCCCGGACGGCGCTGTCACAACGGTATACGCCGAGTATGACCCCGACACGCGCGGCGGCACGACGCCCGACGGGCGAAAGGTTCGCGGCACGATCCACTGGGTGGATATTTCCACGGCAGCAGACGCGGAGGTGCGGCTTTACGAAAATCTCTTTGACCACCCGGCGCCCGACGCCGCCGAGGATTTTATATCGCTGCTTAATCCACATTCGATAGAGATTATGTCCGGCTGCAAGGCTGAAGCGGCGTTAAAGGACGTTGCGGCGCCCGCGTCGTTTCAATTTATGCGGACAGGATATTTCGCCGCGGACAATAAACTATCGCGCCCCGGTAAGCCGGTTTTCAACCGTTCGGTGGCATTAAAGGACGGGTATAAACCCGCGTAACGAAAAAATTCAATAATTATTAAGAATAACCCCCTTTGTTTTTTAGAAAATTTCAGCTATTATTATCACCAAAGGGTTTTCTATGTCGAAGCTTTTCGGAGGTGATAGTGTGGAGTTTGATTTAATTGCCGCGCTTGTAGATGCGGCGGGCGCGATGCTGCGTATATTCAGCGGGTACTTTATTATCGTCGCGGTGCTGGCGTTTCTGCGCGAACGCAGGTTCGCCCCGACGCCGCCAAAAACGCGCTTCGCCGTGCTTATCGCCGCGCGAAATGAAGAAGCCGCCATCGCGGGCGTTATCAAAAGCCTGAAGCGGCAGCGATACCCCGCGGAGCTATGCGATATCTATGTGATACCGAACAACTGCACAGACGGCACCGAGCGCGCCGCCATAGAAGCCGGCGCTGAAATAATCCGCTGCGAGCGACCCGTGCGATATAAAGGCGGCGCGCTGAAACAAGCCTTTGAAAAGCTGATACATATGGATTATGACGCGTTTTGCTTCTTTGACGCGGACAACATCGCTTCCCCGAATTTTCTTGCGGAGATGAATAAGGCGTTTACGGCGGGCGCCTTGGTCTGCAAGGGCAGACGCGCCGCCAAGAATCCATACGAATCCGTGACGGCGGGCTGCTATGCCATATATTTCGAGCTGTTTAATATCTTCTTCAATCGCGCCCGCGCGCGCTGGGGTTTATCGGCGAAAATCGACGGCACAGGGTTTGCCGTGTCGCGCTCTGTCATAAAGGCGCTGGGCGGCTGGAACACGACGACGATTACAGAGGACGCGGAATTTTCCGCGCAGCTTGCGCGCGCCGGTGTTCACGTGGCTTGGGTGCCGCGCGCCATTACATATGACGAGCAGCCGAATTCGCCGAAGGCGTCCGTCACGCAGCGTATGCGCTGGTGCAGCGGGCTTATCGATGTGGCAAAGCTGCGGCTGCCGCTGCTGTTCACCCGGCGCGGACGCATATCGGCGCCGCCGGAGCTGAAAAGCCGCGCGTGGCGCAGACTGCGCTTTGACAGCTTTATGATTCTCATCTCGCCGCTGATTCAACTGGTGAGTCTTATCCCGACGATACTCTCGCCGCTGTTTAATATTCTGGCGGGAGAGCTTGAGCTGCCCGTTGTCGCGGCGGCGCTGGGCTTTTCGTATGTTATGGTGGCGGTGTTCGGCGCGTCGCTTGCCGCCGTGTCCGGTTATTCGCCGCGCCGTATGATAAAAAGCGTACTGGCATTCCCGCTGTTTATGCTCTCGTGGCTGCCGATACTCGTCGCGGCATTCTTCCGCAGAACCTCATCTTGGCGGGAAATGCGCGGGGCGGCAATCCCCGTCGGCAAGAACCGCCCCGCGCAACCCCGCGCGTCAGGCGCGCGGGGAGCTTGAATAACAGGGGATACTGCAGCTTCACGGACAACCGCGCGTATAATGGTTATATCGCCATCTTTGCCAACTTTTTGACGGCGGTTATTACTGCGTCCCAGCTAATATCGGCGGCATAATCGAATTTATGCCGGTAGCCATCCCATAACGCCATTAGTCCGGAATCCGCTTCAATCTCACCGAGAATCAGATCAACATCTGCAACTATAGCGGATGATCCCCGTTTTTTCAGGGTGGCAGCAAACGCCGAACGCAGTGTATCCGAATTTACGGTGTACGCATAGCTTCCAGCGTTGTCTCCATCATGACGCGAATTCCGGGATAATCCGTTTCTTCCATAATTGGGTCGATGCTTTTGATCTCGAATATCATACCATCGTTAATTTTGACCGCTGTAATTTCGCGGATCATCTCATAGACGCTTTCGGCGGACAAATCCATATCTTTTACCGTGGTGTCCACATCCATTGTAGAGCGATTGTCCAAACCAACCATCGCAGCCACAAGGGTTCCACCCTTGAGAATCAAGTTGTTGCGGTAGCGCGATAGTGAGAGACGCTCCAAGAACCTCTCCATCACGTAATTTCGTATGATAAATTGCGCCTTTGCACTGTTGCCCTTGGATAAATTCCGAACTAACGCCTTTAATTGTTGTGATGTGTGGATTATAACAGCGCCTCCAAATACTGACGAGCATATTTCTCGACCCTTAATTTCTTTGCGTAGCGAAGAAGGAGTGGGATGTTTTTTTCCCGCCTCCGAATATACCCTTTCACCGCCGCTTGCAGGTCTTGTACATCTATTTTACTGCGATAGCGGAATAAATCGCAAATTGTGCGCTCGGCGTTATAGGCGCGGAGCGGATGCCCTGTCGGGGAGAGTACGGCAATGACGCCTTCCTCAAGTAAGGCTTCCTTCACGCGATAGACCCTTACGCCGTCGCGCCTCAGTCTGGATGTGCTCGCACCCGCCTTCAGTGTGACGGAGAATGCGCTTGGCTCGCGCTCTGCAAGCCCCAGCAAGTACAAGGCAGACTCGTGGGAGAACACGGCGGCAGGATACCGCACTTGAAGCGCATACATTCCGTCAGCCCACGTGTCGACCGACATATATAGACCGTAAGCGACGCGTTCCAACCCGTTTCGGCGTACATACTCACCCAGATACTCTCTTGAAATACCTGCGGCGACGGCTTCAGAGGTCTTCAAAAAGCCTTTGTTATCGCGAAGTAACGAATCTAAAATATCCCTTTTCAAAAATACCACCTGACTTTCACGCCCGGATTATAATCCAATAGGGCGCGAATGTCAAGTTACCGCAACAGCCGCTCCGCTGCTTTTTCCGTATTTTCGCGGCTGCCGAACGCTGTGAGGCGCAGGAAGCCCTCGCCGTTTTTGCCGAATCCCTCGCCGGGGGTGGAGACGATGTTTTTTTCATTCAGCAGATAGTCGAAATAATCCCAGCTGCCAAGCCCGTCGGGGCAGCGCAGCCAGATGTACGGGGCGTTGTCGCCGCCGAAATAACGTATACCCAGTTTTGTCAGCGCGGCGCCGATTATCCGCGCGTTTTCGCGGTAATAGGCGATGTTCTCGCGGCACTGCGCAAGACCGGATTCGCCGAGCGCCGCCTCCGCGCCGCGCTGGGTGATATAGCTCACGCCGTTGAATTTCGTCGTCTGCCGTCGCTTCCATAAATCAAACAGAGCCTTGCCGTCCGCGGAGACGATTTCGCGCGGGACAATAGTATACCCGCAGCGCACGCCCGTAAAACCCGCCAGCTTTGAGAAGGAGCAAATCTCAATGGCGCAGCGGCGCGCGCCGTCAATTTCATATATGCTGCGCGGCAGCGACGCATCGGATATGAACGCCTCATACGCCGCATCGAATAAAATCACCGCGCCGACGCGCAGCGCCCAATCCACCCACGCCTTTAAGGCTTCGCGGGTGAAGACCGCGCCCGTGGGATTGTTCGGGGAGCAGATATATACGATGTCGGCGTTTTCCGAAACGTCCGGCGGGGGAAGAAATCCGTTGGCTTCGTTACCGTTGACATAGATGATTTTGCTGCCCGCCATAATATTCGTATCGACATATACGGGATAAACAGGGTCGGGGACAACGACGGTTGCTCCGCCGCCGAATATATCAAGGATATTCCCGACATCGCTTTTTGCCCCGTCGGACACGATAATTTCATCGGCGTCGATAGTGACGCCGCGCGATTTATAGTACGCGGCGATGGCGTCCCGCAGAAAGTCATAGCCCACGCCGCCGTCATCATAGCCGCGGAACGTGGCGGCGTCGCCCATCTCACGGACGGCGTTGCTCATCGCGTCAACTATGGCGGGGGCAAGCGGACGTGTTACATCGCCGATGCCAAGGCGGATTATCTCCGCGTCGGGGTGGGCGGCTTTATACGCGTTCACACGCTGCGCTATCGTCCTGAAGAGATAGCTGTCCTGAAGATTAAAATAATTCCGGTTGATTTTCATCGGCGGTTCATCCTCCGTAAGTAATAATTTCGTTTCGCTTGTGTTCGCTTCTCGCGTGATATGCTTCGATTTTTTCGCGATCCTCCAGCGTGGCGTTGCCGTTTAAGAGATAATCATCGATGCGCGCGTAGGTGATACCCATTTCGTCCTCGTCCGTCTGTCCGTCAAACAGCGCGGCTGAGGGCGCCTTTGTGAGAATAGCCTCCGTCGCGCCGAGATAGCGCAGGAACTCATAAATTTCTGTGACGGTGAGGTCGGCGATAGGATTAAAATCGTGCGCGCCGTCGCCCCACTTCGTGAAATAGCCCATATAAGCCTCGCTTCTGTTGCCTGTGCCGGCGACGAGTCTGTTCTCTGACGCCGCGACGGCATAAAGCGTAATCATCCGCAGCCGCGCCGACATATTCGCCGTTGCCATATCCGATACGCTTGTAACGGGGGATATCGCGGCTATGAACGTGTCCCGGACGTCAGAAAGCGGCACGGCGCGCGTCTCTATGCCGAACTTATCGGCAAGCTCGCGTCCGTCGCGCATATCCTGATCAAAATTCCGCGCGGAAATCGGCATCTGCAAGCCAACGGTATCCCCGCAAGCCTTCTTGCATAAAATCCCGACAAGCGCGGAGTCCTTTCCGCCGGAATTGCCGTAGATAATGCCCCGGGCGCCCGCTCGCGTTAGCAGCTGTTTTATAAAAGCCACCCTGTTTTCAGTCTCCCTTGCATAGTCCCTCACTATCTTCTACCTCCTTAAAATCGGCTTATAAAAAATCGGCTAATTACACCTCAATTACGCCGTCAAATACCTTGACGCAGTTGCCCGTCATATACACGCGCTCGTCCGTATAGTTGATTACAAGCTCGCCGCCGGGTGCCAGAACTTTAATATCCTCGCCCTTGCCGCAATGTCCGTTCAGCACGGCGGCAATTGCGGAGGCGCACATACCCGTGCCGCACGCCAGCGTCTCTCCGCTGCCGCGTTCCCACACGCGCATTTTCAGTGTGCTGCGGTCTACAACCTTGACGAATTCGGCGTTTACGCGGTCGGGGAATATTGCGTTTGTCTCGAACAGCGGACCTATTTTCGCCAGATCTATGGCGTCGGGTTCTTCGACGAACACGACGGCGTGAGGATTGCCCACCGAGACGCAGGTGATATCATATTCCGCACCGCCGACGTTGAGCGGGCGCGCAATGACGCTATCGCCGGGCAGCGTGACGGGAACGCGCTCCGGCAAAAGCTCCGCATTCCCCATATCGACGCGCGCCGAGAATGCCTGTCCGTTTTGCGTGTACAGCAGAATGTCGCGCAAGCCGCTTTTTGTTTCGATGGTCATTTCGGTTTGCGGGACAAGCCCGTTGTCAAAGAGGAATTTCGCCACGCAGCGAATGGCATTGCCGCACATCGCGCCCTCGCTGCCGTCCATATTGAACATACGCATACGCGCGTGCGCGCCCGGCACCTCGCTGCGCATTATAAGCACCACTCCGTCGCCGCCGATGCCATAGTGTCTGTCAGAGAGAATGACAGAGAGGCTTTCCGGGCAGTTTATCTCGCGGTCCCAAGCGTTTATATAGATATAGTCGTTGCCCGCGCCGTGCATTTTCGTAAATTCCAGTCGCATACGTTCACCTCGCATAGCGTTTATGTCCACAAGCTCTGTGTTGCCCTCATTATACCCCGAAAGCAGGCTTTCCGCAAGCGCGTCCGCCGTGTCTAAGGACGTGAGGCAGGGGATACCCAGCGTTGTGGCGCGGCGGCGTATTTTAACATCGTCCGCCGCGGGGTCGCGCCCTTTTTCAGAAGTCGAGACGATATAAGACAGCTTGCCGCTGTCTATAACGGTCATTGTATTGTCCTCCGCCGACTCGCGGATTTTTTTAACGCTGATGACGCGTAGCCCCGAGCGGCGAAGCTCCGCCGCCGTGCCCTCTGTGGCGTACAGGTCAAAATCCATCTGAGCAAATTTTTTCGCGATGGCTGCTATCTCCGGCTTATCCTGCGCGCGCACGGTGATGAACACCCCGCCGCGCTTGTGCATTTTATATCCCGCAGCCACAAGCCCCTTGTACAGCGCTTCCTTCAGCGTTTTACCGATGCCCAGCACCTCGCCCGTGGATTTCATTTCGGGACCCAGCTGTGTATCGACGTCCGTCAGCTTCTCAAACGAGAACACGGGTACTTTGACGCAGGTATACGGCGGAATTTTATAAATACCGGGCTCAAGACCCATCTCGCGCAGCGTTATGCCCATGCTTGCCTTTGTCGCCAGCTCGCACATATTTATGCCCGTGACCTTTGAAAGATACGGCACGGTGCGCGATGCGCGGGGGTTGACCTCTATGACATAAATTTCGTTGTCCGGCATTATGATGTATTGCAGGTTGATTAGCCCCAGCGCCTTTATTTTCAGGCATATTTTATGTGTTTCGTCGAGGATTGCGGCGGCAAGGGTGTCGTCGATATTGATGTTAGGGTATACGGCGATGCTGTCGCCGGAGTGTATGCCCGTGCGCTCGATATGCTCCATTATGCCGGGGATAAGCACATTTTCACCGTCGCAAATGGCGTCAACCTCAATTTCGCGCCCCAGCAGATATTTATCGATGAGAACGGGGTTATCCTGCTTCTGCCGCAGAATGATTTCCATATATTCGCGCACATCAGCTTCGTTCCACGCGATTATCATATTTTGCCCGCCCAGAACATAGCTGGGACGCAGCAGCACGGGATAGCCCAGCTCCGACGCGGCTGAAAGCGCCTCTGCTTCCGTCATAACGCTGAGTCCCGCGGGGCGCTTCAGGTCAAGTTCCTCCAGCAGCGCGTCAAAGCGTTCTCTGTCCTCGCAGGCGTCAATCGTATCGGCGGAGCTGCCCAGAATTTTAACGCCGCGCGCCGCGAGAGCGGGGGCGAGTTTGATTGCCGTGCCGCCGCCGAAAGCCACGATGACGCCTATGGGCTGCTCAACCTCCACGACGCGCATTACAGCGTCAATCGTCAGCGGTTCAAAGTAGAGCCTGTCACCCGTGTCAAAGTCTGTGGAGACCGTTTCGGGGTTGTTGTTGATGATTATTACCTCGCACCCCATATTTTTCAATGTCCAGACGCAATGGACACAGGCATAATCGAATTCTATGCCCTGACCAATACGTATGGGACCCGAGCCGAGAACGATGACGCGCGGCTTTGAAGCCTTTGAAACAAGATCAAGCGCCTCGTCCTCATCGCCGTTCGGTATGGAATAAAAATACGGTGTTTCAGCGGAAAATTCGCCGCCGCAGGTGTCAACCATCTTGTAGACGGGATGTTCTTCAATAATCGGGCGCTCACGGATGTTGGTCAGCTTGTGTAAAAACCAGCGGTCGATTTTCGTGAGGGCGAATATCTCATCGACGCCGACGCCGCGCGCAAGCGCTTCATATACGGCGAACAGGCGCTCGTCGGTGGCTTCGCGGATTAAATCGATAAGCTCAGTATCCGTCAGCTTTTTCAGTCGAGGCAGCTCGAGAGAGGACAGCCCCAGCTCCGCGCCGCGCACGGCTTTCAGCAACGCTGTTTCAAAGGTGTCCGCGATGCTCATAACCTCGCCGGTGGCTTTCATCTGCGTGCCGAGCCCGCGTTTGGCATATACGAATTTATCAAACGGCCACTTGGGGAATTTCACCGCGACATAGTCCAGCGTAGGCTCAAACGCCGCGTAGGTTTTCCCCGTGACGGCATTCGGAATTTCGTCCAGCGTATAGCCGAGCGCAATTTTTGTCGCGACCTTGGCAATCGGATAGCCCGTCGCTTTTGATGCCAGCGCGGAGGAGCGCGACACGCGCGGGTTGACCTCTATCACCATATATTCAAACGAATCGGGGTTTAACGCGAATTGCACGTTGCAGCCGCCCTCTACCCCCAGCGCCGTGATTATATCCAGCGCGGCGGAGCGCAGCATTTGATATTCGCGGTCGGCAAGCGTTACGGCGGGGGCAATGACAATGCTGTCGCCTGTGTGTATGCCGACGGGGTCAAAGTTTTCCATCGAGCAGACCGCGATGACGTTCCCGAGACTGTCGCGCATGACTTCAAACTCGATTTCTTTCCATCCGGCAACGCTTTTTTCGATAAGCACCTGATTAATCGGCGAGAGCTTTAATCCGTTGGAGGCGATGTCGCGCAGCTCCTTTTCGTTCGTCGCGATGCCGCCGCCCGCGCCGCCCAGCGTAAAGGCGGGGCGAACGATTACGGGATAGCCGAGTGAGCGCGCAAGACCTGCCGCGTCGTCCGTTTCCGTCGCGACGCCGGAGGGGATTACAGGCTGATTGATGGATGTCATCGTGTCCTTGAACATCTGTCTGTCCTCAGCCTTATCTATCGTCTCAGGTGAGGAACCCAGCAGCCGCACGTTGAACTGCTCCAGCACGCCGCCGCGCGCCAGCTGCATACACAGCGTAAGACCTGTTTGACCGCCCAGCCCGGA
>JAIRRO010000141.1 GCA_031255955.1 Oscillospiraceae bacterium | reverse complement strand
TCTCTGTCAGCGACGGCTCAATCGCCTCGCGGAACATGTCCTCATACGGCCCCGCGCACACGCCCACCTTTATAACGCCCGCGCCGCCCGCTTCTTTAGCCGCGCAGGACGCGAGCGGGGCAAAAACAAGCGCCGCCGCCAGAGTTGAAATGAGTAGTCTTGCAAATTTGTTCTTCATGATGATACCGCCTCTTTTTTAATTCTTATAACACATATATGTTATAAGTAAAATAATTATAAGCGAGGCGGCGACGCTTGTCAATAGGGTTTGTGAAAAAATTTTTCCTGAACTGTATGATGTACAATGATGTGAAGCAAAAAAAGAGAGAAACCCGCGCCCCGTATTGACATTTCACACGCCCGCCCGTATAATACGCCAAACGGTCAACCTACGAGAGGTAACTACGAAAGGTATGGTTATGCTTTATGCAAAAATACGGTGTTAACGAGCTGCGGGAGAGGTTCCTCGCGTTTTATGAGGCGCGGGGGCATCTGCGCCTGCCGAGCTTTTCACTTGTGCCGCAGGGGGATAAGTCTCTGCTGCTTATAAACTCCGGTATGGCGCCGATGAAGCCGTGGTTTACGGGTGAGCATACGCCGCCCAGTCTGCGCGTCACAACGTGCCAAAAATGCCTGCGAACAGTGGATATTGACAACGTCGGCAAGACGGCGCGCCACTGCACATATTTTGAGATGCTCGGTAATTTCTCCTTCGGCGATTATTTTAAGGAGGAAGCCATCGCGTGGTATTGGGAGTTTTTGACGCGGGATCTGGGGTTTGAGGAATCGCGGCTGTACCCCTCTGTGTATTTAGAGGACGATGAGGCGTTTGACATTTGGCGCGATAAAATCGGCATTGCGCCGGAGCGCATCACAAAGCTCGGCAAGGCGGATAACTTCTGGGAGCACGGCGCGGGACCTTGCGGACCCTGCAGCGAGGTATATTATGACCGCGGCGAGGAATTCGGCTGCGGCAGTCCGGACTGCGCGCCCGGCTGCGAGTGCGACCGCTTCATTGAAATCGGCAACAATGTATTTACGCAGTTTTCCAACGACGGACAGGGCAATTACACAGAGCTCAGCCGAAAAAATATCGACTTCGGCGGCGGGCTGGAGCGGCTGGCGATGGTGTGTCAGGGCGCGAATAGCGTGTATGAAATCGATACATTCATCAGCGTCACCGAAAAAATATCCGAAATATCGGGTGTGCGGTACGGTGAATCGGATAAAAAGGACGCGTCGCTGCGGATAATCACAGAGCACGCGCGGGCGGGCGTAATGTTGATTTCGGACGGCGTGCTGCCCTCTAACGAGGGGCGCGGCTATGTTCTGCGCCGTCTGCTGCGCCGCGCCGTGCGTCACGGCAGGCTGCTTGGGATAACGGCGTCCTTCCTGCGCGATGTGGCGGAAACTGTAATCGCCACGAATGAGAGCGCGTATCCCGAGGTGCGCGAGCGCGAGGGACACATAAAAAGCGTTTTGGCGGCGGAGGAGGAGAGCTTCAACAGAACGCTTGACGCGGGCACAGAGCTGCTGTCAAACGTTTTCGCGGCGGCTGAGGCTGCGAAAAGCACGGTGATATCCGGCGAGGACGCCTTCCGCCTGTACGATACATACGGCTTCCCGATAGACCTGACGATAGAGCTTGCCGACGAGCGCGGCTACTCCGTGGATACAGAGCAATTTGACGCGCTTATGAAGCAGCAGCGCGAAAGGGCGCGCGCCGCCCGTCTTGCCCTCGGCGATTTCGGCTGGGAGGGCTTTGATTTCGGAGATGATAAGAGCGAGACGGAATTCGTCGGATATGACAGCAGCACGGCGGAGGCGATAATAACCGCTATTATCAAAGACGGCGAGCTTGTCGGCTCGTTGGACAGCGTCGGTGACGAGGGCGTCATCGTTCTCGACCGCACGCCGCTGTACGCCGAAATGGGCGGTCAGGTGGGCGACCACGGCGCGATTTATGCGTCAACCGGCGCGCCCGAAGCCGACTTCGCCATTGACGACACGCAAAAAACCAAGGGCGGCAAGTTCCTGCACCACGGCACACTGCGCGGCGCGCCGTTAAAGCTCGGCGACCGGGTAACGGTCAGCTATGACGCCGCCCGCCGTGACGCCATCCGCCGCGCGCACACGGCGACGCATTTACTTCACTCCGCGCTGCGGCGCGTCTTAGGCGAGCACGTGCATCAGGCGGGCAGCCTTGTCGAGCCGGACAGGCTGCGCTTTGACTTCACGCACACAGAGGCGCTCGAGGCGGAGCAGCTGACGGCGGCGGAGCAATATGTCAACGCCGCGATTCTCGGCGGCGCGCCTGTAAATGCGCGGGAGATGCCCATTGATGATGCGAAAAAGCTCGGCGCGGCGGCGCTGTTCGGTGAGAAATACGGCGATATCGTGCGCGTGGTGACAATGGGAGAGCAATCCATTGAGCTGTGCGGCGGTACGCACCTTGACAACACGGCGCGGGCGGGGTTGTTTCACATCACGGCGGAGTTTTCCGTCGCCTCCGGCGTCCGCAGAATAGAAGCCGTGACAGGTAGCGAAACATTGGATGCCCTGCACCGCGCGAAGCAGCAGCTTTTTGACATCGGCGCGGCGCTGCGCGTCGGGGATGTCGGCGAAATTCCGACGAAGATAGAGCAGCAGACAAAGGAGCTGCGCGAGCTGCGCCGCGCCGCCGAGCAGGCGAAGGCGCAGTCAGCGGGCAGTCTTGCGGAGGAGCTGCTGAACGCCGCCATTGAGATCGAAGGTCTTAAAACCACCATCTATAGCCGGGCGAGTACGACCGATACGCCGATTATTGACGCCGACGAGCTGCGCAAGATAGGGGACGCCCTGCGCGAGCGCGAGCCGCGCATTGTCGCGCTGTTTATCAGCTCGACGACGGGCGAAAAGGTCACATTTTTCGCGGCTTGCGGAAAAGAAGCCGTCGCCTCCGGCGTAAAAGCCGGGGATTTAATAAAACGCGTGGCGCAACTAGCCGGAGGCTCGGGCGGCGGCAAGCCGGAATCCGCGATGGGCGGCGGCAAGCGTCAGGAGCTGCCGAATATTCCGGATAATCTTTTATCCGAATTCATCAAAGAGGTGAAAAAATAATGTCCGAAAAAGTATCTGACTGCATTTTTTGCAAAATAGCGGCGGGAGAAATTCCGTCCGACAAGGTGTATGAGGATGAGCGCGTTCTCGCGTTTCGGGATATAAATCCCCAAGCGCCAACGCATATCCTTGTAATCCCGAAGGAGCATATCGATTCGGCGGCGGATATAACAGCGGAAAACGCCCCGCTTGCCGCGCGCTGTCTTGAAATTATCGCGGACGTTGCGAAGGCAGAGGGGCTTTCCGGCGGATTTCGCGTCATCACGAACGTCGGGGAGGACGGCGGACAGAGTGTCCGGCATCTGCACTTTCATCTGCTGGGCGGCGTGAAAATGAATGAGGGACTGCTGTGACACGCACCCGCGCCGCGCGTTGCTATCCGATGTTTTCTTTCAGATAACAGCACTTTTTATACTTCTTTCCGCTGCCGCAGGGGCAAGGGTCGTTGCGCCCGATGCGGTGCGGGGCTTCCTCCGCAGGCTCGCGGAGTGGCTCCACATACCGCTTGTATGCCCGGCGTAAATCGCGGGGTGTATGCCCTTTTTCCTCCCAGCGGCGCGTGTGGTCGTTAATATCCTCCACAAGCTCGGTGAGACGCCGCGCCTGCTCCGTCGTCGGCTTTACCCCGGCGTCGATAACCGTATCTATGATATCGGGAAGCTCCAACCCGATCCTGAAGGCGTCGGATATGTCATGCACAATATCTTCAAGAAGTTCGACAGGTCCCAGCCCCAGCTCGCGGTCTAAATACCGTATAAGCGCGGCGGTTTGCGGCGTCCGCAGGTATTTATGTGGATCGGCATAGCTTAAAAACTCCGCCTTGCCCGGTATGTATCGCGGCATGTCATTCACGGTTTCAAAAAGGCTTTCCACCTCGTCAAAGCCCCCGGAGGCAAGCTCGTCGCTGACAACACATCCGTTCCACACCACAAAGCCGATGTCAAGCCGCTCGGCGCCGGACAGAACCTCAATCATAAATGGGAGGCTTATCTGTCGGCGGCTGTTTTGACTGTTGAAGATTTGGGTAAGGGTATCGACGCTTATCGCGCCGTAAAGCTCCGCCGCCGCCGAGGCGTAACGGCTCATCAGCCGGCGCAGCTCCTGCTCGGCGAAAAATTCGGATTTCTTGAGCCCGGCGTATATGGCGCGGATTTCGTCGGGTACGACAAAGAAGATATGGTCGTTGTGCAGGAATATAAATATCAAGCCCAGCGCGCGGGGTCTCAGATAACTGTGAAATAAAGCACTGTCCCGTTGCAATATTCCGGCAGCCGCTACATCCTGAAACAACGTCCATTCAAGCGCGTGCAGGGATAATAAATTCGAGCGCAGCTTATCGGGATCAGTCAGGGCAGCCATAACAGCGGCGAGCAGCGCCGCGCGATCCATCCGCGAAAAACCGCGTATTTTCTGCGCGCGAGCAACCCCGCGCAGAAAAGTGAGGGTTCTGCCTTCAAGAATTTCCGCAAGACCACGCCGCGGCTCTTCATTCAAGGCATCGTCCGCCGCAAGGCTTTTCATCAGCTCGTATACCTCAAGCTCCTCTTCGGCATCCGCCGACGCGCGCTTATTTTTGTGTTGTCCCATTATATCAAATCCATTCCGCCGTGTTGATTTTTCCGGTTCAGTTATATCATACTCCACGCGAAAACGCAAACGCAACCGGCAAATAAACCCTCTAAAGGCAAAATTTCACTCTCATTCACGCAAACTTAATCGCTTTTTAATCCTGCCGCTATTGCCCTTTAAGTCCGGGATTGTATAATGCGGACTGCAACGCGGGAAAACAAGACGACGCGCCCCGCGAGGCAATCGAAAAACCAATCACATTTTGAAGTACGGAGGTTTGGTATTATGACGACATTAGAGCAGGTTGAAAAGCTGCGCGAGCGCGCCAACGTCAGCTTTGAGGAAGCGAAGGCGGCATTAGAGGAAGCGGGGGGCGATTTGTTAGACGCCCTGATTCTTCTGGAGCGGCAAGGCAAAACGGCGGCTCCCGCCCGGGGCGGGAGCTACAGCGGGGCGCAGCATGCGCCCGAAAACGAGCCTCGGCGCGAGGGGAGCGCCATTCATGGCGGCGAGGGGTTCAAAAAATTTTTAAGGGAAGTGGGACGGATTATGATAAAATTGATAAACAGGGGCAACGCCAACTATCTTGACGCAAGTCATCGCGGCGAAACGAAGCTCTCCTGCCCCGTGACGGTGCTGGTTGTACTGCTGATTTTCTTCTTCTGGATTGTCGTTCCGCTGATGATAGTCGGTCTGTTCACCGGCTGGCGGTATCGCTTTCGCGGTGAGGACCTCGGGCGCGAATCCGTAAACAGCGTTATCGAGAAAGCCGAAAGCGCGGCGGAGGAGCTGAAAAGCTCTGTAATCGGCGAAAAAAACTGAGATATTATAAAAAGCGGCGGAGGGAATTATGGCTCAACGGATTTTACTGATAGAGGACGAGGAAAAGCTTGCGCGGGTCGTGGAGCTGGAGCTTGGATATGAAGGCTATGAGGTGACAAAAGCCGCCGACGGGCGCGAGGGGCTAACCCTCGCCATCGCCGGCGGCTTTGATCTCATTCTGCTGGACATTATGCTGCCGCTGCTGTCCGGGATGGAGGTGCTGCGCCGTCTGCGCAAATCCTCATCCGTGCCGGTGATTATGCTGACGGCACGCGACTCTGTGACTGATAAGGTCTCGGGACTAGACTATGGCGCGGACGACTATGTCACAAAGCCGTTTGAGATTGAAGAGCTGCTGGCGCGCATACGCCGGGCTCTGCGGCACGGGCAAGCCTCGTCCGAAAACGAGCTGCTGGAATGCGGCGCTTTGAAAATGGACGTCCCGCGGCGCGAGGTCACGGTGAACGGCAGCGCCGTCGGACTGACAAAGCGGGAATTTGACCTGCTTGGATATCTGCTGAAAAACAAGGGGATAGTCATAACGCGCGAGCAGCTTTTGGACAAGGTGTGGGACATTGATTTTGACGGCGGGACAAACACCGTGGATGTCTACATCAGATTCCTGCGCGGAAAAATTGACGACGCCTTCGGAATAAAGCTCATATCCACCGTGCGCGGCGTAGGCTATGTCATAAAGGACGAGCCGCAGGAGGGTGGCGCAAACGGAGTATGAGTGCTGAGACAAAATCAGGCGGAAGCGGCATCGTGCGGCAGCTGTCGCGGCGGTTGTTTTTTCGCCTGCTCTGGATTTTCATAACGCTGGATATTACGCTGTGCGTGATTACAGCCGCCGCCGCCGTGTGGTATTGCGAAACGCGCGTGGGCGAGGTGGCGCGCGGAATTGAATCCGGCGGGATGACAGAAAACGGCGCGGCTTCGACAATCACCGTATCCTCGCCGCCGGGCAACAGCAATGAATTTTACACCGTGCGGTTTTATCCGGGCGATTATCTCTCCCGCGCCGCCTCGGGGGTGGCTACCCTCCGCGAGCGCGAAATTGAACATTCACCGTACAGAAACGCCATCGGTACAAGGGTATATTACAACGCGTACTATGAATCCTCCGACGGCGCTATGCACCGGATATCCATATCCCTCACGGATTTTATCATCGCGTGCGTATACGGCTTCGGCGCCTTGGCGCTGTGGGAGTTTTTGACGCTCATCGGCAAATCCATAAAAAACACAAGAATGCTGCGCCGCGCGCTGGAGCCGATAACGGAGCTTGCCCGGGCTGCCGAAACGCTCGGCAGGGCGCGTGAGCAGCGCGTTGCTCCGCGTCGGGCGCCAGCGCCGTCCGGGGACGACGGCGCGGTGCTGGATAAAAACGATATAACGGAGCTGTCCGGCGCGCTTGATTTAATCAACGCCTCGCGGCTTGACACCCGCATAGATGTGGACGGCACGCAGCAGGAGCTGCGCGAGCTTGCCGCCGCCATCAACGGGATGCTGGAGCGCGTAAATGAGGCGTATCTCGCGCAGGTGCGGTTCGTATCGGACGCCTCTCACGAGCTGCGCACACCGATAGCCGTGATTCAGGGCTATGCCAATCTGCTTGACCGCTGGGGCAAAAACGACGAAAAAACGCTGCAGGAGAGCATTGACGCCATTCGCGCCGAGGCTGACTCCATGAAAGCGCTTGTCGAGCAGCTGTTGTTCCTCGCCCGCGGGGAGAACAACACGATACAGCTTGAAATATCGGATTTCGACCTCGCCGAGCTTGCCGAGGAGCTGGCGCAGGAAACGCGATTGATCGACACCGCGCGGGAGTTTCGCGTTCTCGCGGAGTCCGCGCCCGTCTCTGCCGACCGCCAGCTGATAAAGCAGGCTGCGCGGATTCTCATCGACAACGCCATCAAATACACCGACCCCGGCGGACTGATTACGCTGCGCGCCACGCTCGGCGACGCCCGCGCCGTGTTCTCCGTGACGGACACGGGTGTTGGCATATCAGAGGATTTGCTGCCGAAAATTTTTGACCGATTCGTCCGCACGGACGAATCACGCGCCCGCTCGTCGGGCGGAGCGGGGCTGGGGCTAGCCATCGCGAAATGGATAGTATCGCGCCACGGCGGGCATATGGAGGCGCTGTCGCGCGTCGGCGCCGGCACACGGATAACCATATCGCTGCCCGCCCGCGGGGGCGAGACTGCGGGGGAGTAGCGCGCGGAGAGGGTGCTTCCCGCATCACTCCCGCAACCTTTCAAGTACCGCCTCAAAGCGCGGGTTGCCGCGCAGGGCGTCATACAGCGGTTGACTCAACACCCGCTGCAGTGCGTATTTGCGATTGTCTGTACTCATAGCTGCGCAGCATTATATTATCAGTCGATACGATATGCTAGCGACACATATTCGGATACGCTTCCGCTTCCCCGCCGGTATTTTTAGCCGGTATTTTTGGCTGTTGCAATTCGGAGGCGTTGATGATAGAATACGATTGCAGTTCAAAATTACGGCGGCAAAGCCGGAAGGAGGCGGAACGGTATGGCCAAGAAGGGTCAGGAAGTACGCAAAACAAATAGAAAAACCCGCTTAA
>JAIRRO010000102.1 GCA_031255955.1 Oscillospiraceae bacterium | reverse complement strand
GTACGGCGGCTGCCAGCTGCGACGCTTTCTTCTTTGTTTGCGCCATCAGGGATAAAAATTTAACGGCGACGAGCTGCCCGTCCCCCGTTGTGGAGTGGTCAAGGAAAATCGTATGCCCGGAAATTTCGCCCCCCAGACATACGCCATTTTCAAGCATCATCTCCAGCACGTTGCGGTCTCCGACCTCCGCGCGCAGGACGCGAAAGCCCTCGCGGTCGCCGAATTTGTCCAGCCCGGAGTTTGACATCACAGTGCCGACGACAGCTCCGCCGCTCAGCTCTCCGCGCTTTTGCATATCGCGCGCGCAGACGGCTAAAATCATATCGCCGTCGATAAGCTCGCCACGATCGTCGATAATCAGGCATCGGTCGGCGTCACCGTCAAATGCGAAGCCGACGTCATATCCTCCGCGTGTCACGGCGCGCCGCAGGGATTCAATATCCGTCGAGCCGCAGCCGCGGTTGATGTTCACTCCGTTCGGGCGGTAAGACATCAGCCTTGTATTTACGCCGATAGCGCGGAATAATCTACGCGCCGTGTACGACGCCGCGCCATTGGCGCAATCGACGACGATTCGCATACCGCCGAAATTCCCGCTCGCGCGGCGGGCAAGATGCGCTACATAGTCCGCTACCCCCATTTGGCATGGCATCACGCACCCCAGCTCCGCGCGCGAGCGCGGCTTCAGATCGTCCGGAGAATCGATAAGGCGCTCTATCTCCGCTTCAAGCGCGTCAGAGAGCTTAAAACCGCGCGAATCGAAGATTTTAATTCCGTTGTATTCATATGGATTGTGCGACGCGGAGATTACGATGCCCATATCAGCGCCCGTTTTCCGCGCGATATATGCCACCGCGGGCGTCGGCAGCACACCCGGCTGCGAGACGTCGGCGCCGCCGGAGCATAATCCCGCCGTCAGCGCAGCCTCTATCGTGTCAGAGGATATTCGCGTATCCTTGCCGATTATGGCATTCGGCTTTTTGCCGGACGCGGCGCGTATTGTGGACGCCGCCGCAAGGCCTGTAAGGTAAGCAAGGCGCGCGTCAAGCGTTTCGTTGGCAACGCCGCGTATTCCATCGGTTCCGAAATATTTTCCCATTCTGTTCACTCCCGTCACATCGTCAGCGTTTCCTGCTCGCCCTCTCCGTCATACGGCAAGCCTAAATGCTCATAGGCAAGCCGCGTGGCGCAGCGTCCGCGCAGCGTCCGCGATAAAAATCCTTTTCTCAGCAGATACGGCTCATACATATCCTCAATGGTCACAGCCTCCTCGTTCACCGTGGCTGCAAGCGTTTCCAGCCCCACGGGTCCTCCGCCGTATATTTGGATGATGCCCGTCAGCAGGCGGCGGTCTACCGTGTCCAGCCCGATTTTATCAATCCCCAGCCGCGTAAGCGCCTCGTCGGCGGCTTGCTTCGTGATTACGCCGTCGCCCTTCACCTGCGCGAAGTCGCGCACCCGTCGAAGTAAGCGGTTCGCTATGCGCGGCGTCCCGCGTGAGCGCGTGGCGATTTCAAGCGCACCCTTGCTGTCCGCCGGGACGCCTAATATCCCCGCGGAGCGGGCAACGATGTCTTGCAGTTCCTGCGGCGTGTACAGCTCCAGCTTCAAATCTATCCCGAATCTGTCGCGCAGCGGCGCGGAGAGCTGTCCGGCACGCGTCGTCGCGCCCACCAGTGTAAAGTTGCGCAGCTCAAGGCAAATGGACGCGGCGGAGGGGCCTTGCCCGATGATAATATCCAGCTGCCTGTCCTCCATCGCGGGGTATAATATCTCTTCAATGGCGCGGCTGAGGCGGTGGATTTCATCGATGAATAAAATGTCGTTTTCCTCAAGGTTCGTAAGCAGCGCCGCTAGATCCTTCGGCTTTTCGATGGCGGGACCCGAGGTTTTGCGCAGATTTACGCCCAGCTCTGCCGCGATAATGGCTGCCAGCGTCGTTTTGCCGAGTCCCGGCGGTCCGTGCAGCAGCACGTGATCAAGCGGCTCGCCGCGCCGCTTCGCGCCCTCGATGAACACGGCAAGATTGCCCTTTGCTTCCTCCTGCCCGATATATTCCTCCATAGTCCGCGGACGCAGACCGGCTTCAGCCTCGTCTTCCGCTGCGCGCGTGGGGTCAAGCGCCGCGGCGTCGCCCGCGCGCGCTGGCTGCTCGGCTATGTCCTGTTTGTTTCCGGCGCGCGGCTTCCCGCTGCCAAACTCAATACTCATATATATTACCGTCCGTTATATAAATGTAGCGGCGCGCGGCTTACGCGGGCTGGCGCTTCAGAGATTGCCGCAGCGCCTCTCTGATGATTTCCTCCGTCGTCATAGAGGCGGTGTCTATCTTCCGCAGCAGCGCTGAAATTTCGCTCGGCGAATATCCCAGCACGGACAGCGCGGCGTGCGCGTCCACAACGCCCGCGCCCGATGTCGGCGCGGCGTAGCCCTCCGCGCGCAGCGTTTCCGCCTCGCGCGTCATTTTGTCCTTCAGCTCCAGAATAATCCGCTGCGCCAGCTTTTTGCCGATGCCCGGCGCGCGCGTTAACGCCGCGACGTCGTCCGACACCACGGCAAGCGCCAGCGCCTCCGGAGCGCAGGAGGATAAAATGGCAAGCGCCGCCTTGGGACCCACACCCGTCACGTTCAGCAGCAGCTCAAAGCAGCGCTTTTCCTCCAAGGTGTAAAAACCGAAAATATCAAACGCGTCCTCGCGGACATTGCAATATGTATACAGCTTCGCGCACTTACCCGTTTCCAGCCGCGCGAGTGACGCCGCCGTCGTGTGGCAGGCGTATCCGACGCCGCCGATGTCAATAACGGCAAGGCTGCCCGTGATAAGCGCCACATCTCCTTCTAAATAGTAGAACATTCCGCACCTCCAAGATTGGCTATCCGCGAATTGGCGTTGCGCGCGCGGCATATGGCTATCGCCAAGGCGTCAGCCGCGTCGTCCGGCTTCGGTATTTCCTCAAGCTTTAACAGACGCTTCACCATATCCATAACCTGTTTTTTCTCCGCGCGACCGTACCCTGCCACCGCCTGCTTCACCTGCAGCGGGGTGTATTCATACATCGGTACGCCGCGTTCCTCGCCCGCCAGTATCGCGGCAGCGCGCCCGTGCGCCACGGCGACGGCTGTTTTCAGATTCGTATTGAAAAACAGCTCCTCTATGGCTATGACGTCGGGATGAAAGGTGTCGATAAGCTCCAGCGAGTCATAATATATCGCCGACAGGCGCACGGACAGCCGCAAGCCCGCCTGCGTGGATATAATCCCGTGGCTCAGGTGCGACATCTTCGCGCCGTTCGCCTCTATGACGCCGAAGCCCACCGTGGCTATCCCCGGGTCAATTCCCAAAACAATCATTGCATCACCCGCACACAATATACCACCCCGCGCGGAAAAACGCAACACTCGCGTCAAGCAGGACACAGCCGCCGGGTGTTTACAATCCGGCGGCTGTCTATTTATAAATCGAGTGGTTCATTGCCCTGTTTTCGCCCCTGTGTATTGATTATCAAGCCCGCGAACAGCGTTAACAATTTCATCAAATGGTATCCCGTCAAGGAGTTTTTCGCGTTCGCGGGTGTAGTCGCCTTCTCCCGCAGAAAACTGACGCAAAAAATACACAGCGCCTACCGTGCCAAGCTCTTTCTTAAGCGCGGATATGCCCGCTTTCCGAAGATCATTTTGATTCCGATAATCAATCGTCGTTTGATTCATTACTTAAAACCTCCATTAACCACGCCACCGGATTGGCGACCTTTATTTTCAAATTCAATTTATGTGCGGCTTTCAGCAATCGATCGTCAGTCGTTAAAAATGCGTCAACATCACCCTTTTCGGCGACAGCCAAATGCAAGCTGTCAAAGTCTCCTATTCCATTAATCCTGAAATGATCCGCGCGATTCGTTGCTTCGCTTGACAGGTCGAC
>JAIRRO010000069.1 GCA_031255955.1 Oscillospiraceae bacterium | reverse complement strand
AAACAAAGCGCGCAGCGGGGCGTATTTAATTTGACGTTGTGCGAATGCTCGCTCTCCGCTTGCACCGCTTGAAAACACAAGAAAATACGTGTATACTCAAGCAGTCGCGGTGGCGAGTATTCGTGCTCGTAGGCGTTGCTCTTAACAGTTGTCCCTACTTGCGTCGTGCGGTGTTGACGCACCCCACGACCGCCGCGGCCCGATTTACCGGTTCGCGAGATTATTTTAACATATCGGGAAACGATATGCAAGCGGTTTTTTGAAATTTTGTTTTTGCGGCTGCCGCAAGGGTGATCAGCCCCTATGCCACCACCGCGGGGCGGCAGCCGCACGTGTATATTTAGGGCGGTTCGCGAACCGCCCCTGCTCTTATTCAATATTTCTTTGCATTTAATTAAAACTTTGTTCACCTATCGCCCGCGGTATGGTATTATACTGCCTGTGAATCCACCCCGTGCGATTTCACTCATACAATTAAGGAGACGAAGCTATGAACTACAATTACAACGATTATCATAACGACGCCCCACGCCCGGTTGAGCCAAAGCCGGAGCCGGAGTCCGGGCGCGCCGCGCCGCCGGAGCCCGCCATCCCCATGCCTCCCGCCGCGCCGTTGTCATCGGAGCGCACTGCGGCACCGGAGTCAGCGTCGCCCGCAGCCTCCACGCCGCCGGAGCGGGCTTTTACAGAGCCGACGCCGCCCGCGCCGTCTAATCCCGCGCGGCAAGCGGAGGAAGCGCCTCCGTTTTGGAGCATAACCTCGCGTCCTGAGCCGATTCACGCTGAGCCTGTCGCGCCTCAACCCCCGATTGCGCCCGCCGTTACGGAGCGCGCGCCGTCTGAGCCTGACTGGCGCGAGGCGGAATATCGCGAGTATACCGATTCTCGCGAGCGGATGTATACGCCGAGCATTGCAAACAGCACTGTGTACACGCCGATGCGCCCCACGGCGTCGCGCGACAGCCGCGCGGAGTATCGCGCCAAGGATCGCCCCGAGCCTCCCTCCCACCGCCGCGGCGGCTTTGCCCGCGCGCTGTGTCTTGTGATTATTTGCGCCCTAATCGGGGCAGCCTCCGGTGCGGGCGCCGTGTGGTACGGACTTGAGTCCGGTGTAATCAAGCTCCCGCGCTCCAGCGTTGTGATTGGCAGACCGACAGTGTCCGACTCCCCCGACGGCGCGACCCCGACTCCCGTGGCTGTGACGGGTGATCGGCTGACGGGACCCGAGATTTATACCCTTGCCACAAGTCAGGTGGTCAGTATCTCCACGGACGTTCCCACGCAGAGCTTTTTCGGAGAGCCGCAGAGCAACACGGTGTACGGCTCCGGCTTTATAATCTCTGAGGACGGATATATCCTGACGAATTATCACGTCATTCAATACGCCAGCGACTACGGCTATGAGTTGAGCGTCGGCATGCGGGACGGCACAACCTATCCTGCCACTGTCGTCGGCGGCGAGGCTGACAGCGATGTGGCGATTATAAAAATTGATTCCAGCGTGCTATCCCCCGTTACGATAGGCAGCAGCGACACAATGCAGGTGGGCGAATTGATTTACGCCGTGGGCAACCCGCGCCGCCTTGACCACACGATGACATACGGGATAATCTCCGCGCTTGACCGCGAGGTGCAGGTTGAAAACAACGCTAGCATACCGATGTTCCAAATCTCCGCCGCCGTGAATTCCGGCAACTCCGGTGGGCCAGTGTACAACGACCGCGGCGAGGTCATCGGCATTGTCTCCGCCAAATACGCCAGCGTCGGTACAGAGGGCTTGGGCTTCGCCATCCCGATTGATGACGCGATGCGAATCGCGGGGGATCTTATCGAATACGGCTATGTGTCCGGCAAGATACAGTTTGGCATTACCGCGAGGACGGTGGACGCCGACGACGCCCATATGTATAACATCGTTGTGGGCGCGTATGTCACAGAGGTTGCCCCCGGCTCCTGCTCTGAAAAAGCCGGTATCAAGCAGAGCGATATCATCACCAGAGTGGGACAATATCCCGTTGACTCCATAGAGACGCTGCAATCGATAAAGCGCCATTTCAAGGCGGGCGAAACCGCCGTTGTGGAGGTGTTCCGAAGCGGCGAAACGCTGCGGCTGGACATCACCTTTGACGAAGCCGCTCCCGCCGGGGCGGAGTAGGGCGGAAAAAGGCGGGGGCTAATTTAGCCCCCGCCTTTTTTATTCCATTTATCCTTTTAGCCTTTTATCCTCTTATCCTCAGCCTATCGCCGTAAGTCCGCCGTCTGGATACAGGATATTGCCTGTCATAAAGTCCGACGCTGGTGCCGCTAAAAACACTGCTGTGCCTACGATATCCTCCGGCATTCCCATCTTGCGCATCGGGTTGCCCTCGCCCTGCTGGCTTAAGTACGCGTCCACGGAGATTCCGGCTTCCGCCGCGCGTTTTTCGAACACGGCGGTCATCATCGGCGTCGCCGTGATGTTCGGACCAATGGCGTTCACCGTCACGCCGAAGGGACCGAACTCGCTCGCCAGCTGCTTTGTCAGCATATCCACAGCGCCCTTTGTCGCGCAGTATCCGGCGTTGCCCGTGCCCTTTGTGGCGATCTTACCGCGCACGGAGCTGAGATTGATAATCTTCCCGTAGCCGGTTTCCTTGAAGTGCCGTCCGAAATGCTTTGCGGAAATCATAAAGCTTGTGATATTCGCATCAAGCATCTGACGGAAGGTTTCGATGTCGAAGTCCAGCGCGTCCTGCTTTTTGTTGAAGCCCTGCGCGTTGACGAGTATCGTCACCTTGCCGTACTTCGCCTTCGCCGCCGCCACAAGCGCCTCAACATCGGCTTCCTTTGTCGCGTCGCCCGCGCAATAATCGACTGTCTTGCCCGTCGCCGCCTTCAGCTCGTCCTGCGCTTTTTTCAGCGCGTCCTCGCGGCGGCTTGAGATGAGAACATTCGCGCCCGCCTCAAGCAGTCCCTGCGCAATTGCCTGTCCAAGTCCTCCCGCTCCGCCGATTACAACGGCGGATTTTCCTGTGAGATCGAATAATTTGCTTGCCATTTGTAGTTTTCCTCCTGTAAATTATAATATGGGATTCCCTTTTCCGCGCTCACACCGTTTCAATTATCACCGCTTGCCCCATGCCACCGGCGATGCACAGCGACGCCAGTCCATAGCGGTTGCCGCGCTTCATCATCTCGTGCAGCAGCGTGACCATTATGCGGCAGCCGGACGAGCCCACCGGATGCCCCAGCGCTATTGCGCCGCCGTTGACATTGGTGATGTCCGTATTTATGCCCAGCTCTTTTATGACGGCTATCGACTGCGCGGCAAACGCCTCATTGAGCTCTATGAGTTCCATCTGCCCTAGTTCCATGTCGGCGCGTTTCAGCGCCTTGCGTATGGCCGGGACGGGACCAATGCCCATGATGCGCGGGTCTACACCGCAGACGGCGTGAGCCACAAATCGCGCCAGCGGCTTCAAGCCCAGCTCCTTAGCCTTGTCGGCTGACATTATCAGCATCGCGGAGGCACCGTCGTTACGCCCGGAGGATGAGCCCGCCGTGACACTGCCGTCCTTTTTGAACGCGGGCGCGAGCTTAGAGAGCTTTTCTACCGAGGTTTCGCGCGGGTATTCGTCGGTGTCGAACACTATGGGGTCGCCCTTTTTCTGCGGGATTATCACAGGGACAATCTCGTCCTTGAATCGCCCCGCCTTGATAGCCTCCGCGGCGCGGCGCTGGCTTTCATACGAAAACGCGTCCATTTCCTCGCGCGTCACGTCGAATTTTTCAACGATGTTTTCGCCGCCTGCCATACCCATATTAAATACGCCGTATGTCTCCTGCGGCTGGCTTTGGAACTGCCCCTCTGTGAGGCTGTCGAGAAGCTGCGTATTGCCTGTGCCCAGCCCGAAGCGCGCGCCTCTTACATAAAACGGCGCCGTGGACATGCTCTCTGTGCCGCCCGCGATTATGACGTCGGCGTTGCCCGTTTGTATGCTCATCACACCATTCACAACGGCGGTCATAGCGGAGGCGCATTGACGCATCACGGTGTATGCCGGGGTTTCCTCCGGTATGCCCGCCCGCAGCGCGGCGATGCGCGCTATGTTCGGGTTGTCGGAGCTTTGGCGGCAGTGCCCCATTATGACCTCACAGACCTCCTTCGGGTCTACTCCGGAACGCTCAAGCGCGCCTTTTATGACGACGCGCGCAAGCTCCTCCGGTCCGACAGCCTTGAGTGTTCCCCCTATGGAGCCTACCGCCGTGCGGCAGGCGTCTACAATTACAACTTCTCTCAACTTAAATAGCTCCTTTTTTGAATTTGATCAACCCGCAAAGATGTTTAGTATCTTTAAGCATCCTTCAATAATTTGCCCGTCCGCCATATCCTCGCTTAGTATGTACTCGCAGTCTGCGTTTATGGCAGAGGCTAACATCAGACAATCGTAGTACGAATAGTTATACTTCTCATACAAGTCAAGCGCTTTGTCTATCGTTCCGAAGTCGATCGGCAACAACGTCCCGCATGAGTATATACGCTTGAGCGCGCGCCTTATATCCGACAGGGGCAACCGCCACTTTTTTGTGCAAATGTTGCAAAATTCATTCAGCGTCTGCGTACTGAGAAAACAATCGAAAGCGTTTATCGCGTTCACCGCGCACTCCCGCTTTTCCGGCTCATCGTCCGTATATAAATACGCAAACACATTTGTATCAACAAAGGCTTTGCTTTCCATCATCTCTCATTTGCCTCTTCCCGGTCGAATTTCCAGCCCTTTGTCGGGATGCGAAGCTCGGAAAAATCCTCTTTGTTATAGGGCTTATTC
>JAIRRO010000043.1 GCA_031255955.1 Oscillospiraceae bacterium | reverse complement strand
CGTCATATTTTTGCATATCACGGCGTATATCATCAGGTTCTTTGTCTATTAATTCTATTACAACCGATAATACTACAGAATTATCATCTGCATATCCGCTGTGACGATAAGAAAAACCGCAATCCTGCCCCGCGGTATCGAATACCTTCCCGTCCTCACTCTGCGCTGTGACAAGCCGGACAATATCGCTCATCTCGGAGCCATACGCCCCCGCGTTCATACAGACGGCGCCGCCGACGCTGCCCGGTATACCGTGCATAAACTCCGCGCCGCCCAACCCGTTATCCCGCGCAAAAGCAGAGAGACGCGGCAGGGTAACCCCGCAGGAGGCGAAAACCAGCCTATCGGAGCGCTCACCCAATATTTTCAGCTCACCCACACCCGGAACGGTGCGAATCACCACAATATCGAGCGCGGCGTCGCTGACCAGCAAATTCGTCCCGGCGCCGATAAGCAGCGGAGAGATTCTCATCCGCCGCAGCGCGCGCCCGGATTCTATAAGCTCACCCTCGGTTTTCGGAAAAACCATCGCGCGCACAGTGCCGCCGATTCGCAGCGACGTGTGAAGGCTCATCGGCTCGCCGCCGCGAACCTCTATATTCGGTAAAGCCTGTGCAATCTCCCGCATATGTCCCTCCGCGCGGCGTTAAAGCCTGTTTTTCGTCTTTTCATCTATATGTCGATTGATCTGCTTCGTGAATTCAAGCGCGGCATTAAAGCCCATAAATTTTTGCCTTTGATTCATAGCCGCAACCTCAAGAATTACGGCAAGGTTCCGCCCCGGTCGCACGGGAATGGTGAGTGACGCGATTTCCACGCCCAAAATATTGACTGTCTGCTCGTTTATCCCCAGACGGTCATACACCGCGCCCTCCTCCCATTGCTCAAGATTTACGACGAGGTGAATATTTTGCCTGTCCTTAATCGCGCCCACGCCGAAAATTTGACGCACATCGATGACGCCTATCCCGCGCAGCTCCATATAGTGACGAATCAGCTCCGGCGCAGAGCCCTGCAGAACGTTAAAATCGGTTGATTTTATCTCCACCGCGTCGTCGGCGATAAGCCTGTGCCCGCGCTTTAGCAACTCTATCGCCGTTTCGCTCTTTCCGACGCCGGACTCTCCCAAAATCAACAACCCGATGCCGTATACCTCCACAAGCACGCCGTGCCGCGTAATCGACTGCGCCAGAGCGCGCCGCGCCACACGGATGACATTGCTCATAACCTCTGACGTATTCTGCTCGCTTGATAAAACAGTGACATCCCCGCGCTTTGCCGACGCGAAAACCTCATCCGGAAAATACGCGCCGTGACAGATGATAATCGCCGGAATTTTCTGCGCCATCAAGGCGTCCAGCCGCTTCATCCGCTCCTCGGGAGAAAATTTTTCGAGGTATGAAGCCTCCATCTTCCCCATCAACTGTATGCGCGTCGGGTCAAAATAATCGAAAAATCCCGAAAGTTGAAGCCCCGGTCTGTGTACGTCGCCGGAGGTAATCATCACGCTTTCATAATCCCGCGACGGGTATAGGATATCCAAATTAAGCTCCGTAACAATCTGCGACAGAGGATAGCTGCGCTCAAAATCCATTTCCGCACCCCATTTCACCCCGAATTGTACACAATTTTTTACGAATATGCAAGAACAAAATTTGATACTTGCCAATCCGGTTGACCTTATGTATAATAAGCGTGTAATTCATATTGTATTCGCGCATTTGCAACCCGATACACGTGGATATGATAAAAAACACACAGGAGGAATTTTAACAATGTTCACAAGCGAAATCATCAAGAAGCTGAAGCAGGTAAACATATCTGCGGACGCCGAAAAATCCAGAGCCCGCATAGCGGGACTGTGGAAGAACACCCCAAAGCAAAAACGCACAGAAATCCTTTCCCTCGCGGGCGTCTCACTGGCAACGGTTCAGCGCGCGTATAAAACGGGAAACATCTCCGCGAAGCTGGTTGTGCCGCTCGCTCAGGTTTTGAATGTCAATCCCTTCTTCCTTACGGGCGAAACGGACAGCGTGGACGAATGCAACGATGATTTGCTGCGCGAGCTGCTTGAGCAGCACAAATACACCAAGCTCCTGCGCGAGTACAGCTCCACCGAGCGCAGCCGTGTCCGCCGCGAAAAGCGCGAAACAGCGGCGCGCGAATATGAAGTAATTGATCCGTCCGCTCCGGAGTCCTCCGACGCGCCTGTCGCGGCTGAGCCTTCGATTGCCTTGGGCGAGGACGCCGCGGATCTCGACGCCCTTGATCTGGCGAATTCGCTCTCCGAGGAGGATATGGTTCTGCTGTTAAAGGCTGCCCTGCTCCGCGCGAAAATGGGCGGAATACACGCCGACATCGTGCGCCGTTTAAGACTGCTGCTGCTTTCATAGCGTACGCTCCGGTCTTACACTATAAAAATAAGGAGTCACCCGTATGCCCATCACAGAAATTCTTGAGACGAACGCCGCGAAATACAGCGGCGAAACCGCCCTTGTCGAGCTGAATCCCGAGCGCCGTGAAGCGCGTCGCGTCACATGGCGGGAATATGAGCTCGTCGAGCCGCCGCGCTCGGGGCGATACCGTCGCGAGATTACGTGGAGCGTGTTCAATGAAAAATCGAATCGTCTCGCGAATTTTCTGCTCTCGCGCGGCTTACGCGCGGGTGACAAGGTCGCCATATTGATGACAAACTGCCTCGAATGGCTGCCCGTATACTTCGGCATACTAAAAACGGGCGCGCTTGCCGTGCCACTGAACTTCCGCTATTCATCAGAGGAAATTAAATATTGCCTCGCCCTGGCGGAGGTCGATTTGCTGATTTTCGGTCCCGAATTCATCGGACGCGTCGAAGAAATAGCGGACGATCTTTCCGAAGCAACGGCGCTTGTTTTCTGCGGCGCGGAAGCCTGCCCTTCTTTTGCCGAGAGCTATACCGAGCTGACGGCAAACTGCTCTTCCGCGTCGCCGGACATCAAGCTGCGCGACTCTGACCACGCCGCCATCTATTTTTCTTCCGGCACAACGGGTTTTCCGAAGGCAATCCTGCACAGCCACAAAAGTCTGATGCATGCCTGCGAAACGGAGCAGGCGCACCACTCACAAACGCACGACGACGTTTTTCTTTGCATCCCGCCGCTGTATCACACCGGCGCAAAAATGCACTGGTTCGGCTCTTTTCTTGTCGGCGGACGCGGCATCCTTCTAAAAGGTACAGAGCCGGAATACATACTCGACGCCGTATCCTCTGAAAAATGCAGCATCGTCTGGCTGCTTGTGCCGTGGGCGCAGGACATCCTGCTGGCGCTTGACCGCGGAGATATTAAGCTCTCCGATTATCCGAGCCTTGCGCAATGGCGCCTGATGCATATCGGGGCGCAGCCCGTGCCGCAGAGCCTTGTGCGCCGCTGGCTGGAGTATTTCCCGAATCACGGCTATGACACAAACTATGGTCTTTCGGAATCCATCGGTCCCGGCTGCGTACACCTTGGCATTGGAAACACACATAAAATCGGCGCTATCGGCATTCCCGGCTTCGGTTGGGAGGTTAAAATCGTCGGCGGCGACGGCGTTGAGGTTCCCGGCGGCGATGTCGGCGAGCTGTGCGTGCGCGGTCCCGGCGTGATGCTGGAGTATTTCAACGACCCCAAGGCAACGTCTGAAACGCTGCGCGACGGCTGGCTGTTCACCGGAGATATGGCGCGGCGCGACGAGGACGGCTTCATCTTCCTTGTCGACCGCAAAAAAGATGTGATTATCACGGGCGGAGAAAATATTTATCCCGTTCAAGTGGAGAATTATCTCTCTGAACACCCCGACGTGCGCGACGTGGCTGTCATCGGTCTGCCGGATGCGCGCCTCGGTGAAATCGCCGCCGCGATTATCGAAACAAAGCCCGGAAAAACGCTAACTGAGGATGAAATACAATCCTTCTGCCACGAGCTGCCGCGCTATAAGCGTCCGCGCAAAATTATTTTTGCCGACGTGCCGCGCAACGCCACAGGAAAGATCGAAAAGCCGCTTTTACGCAAGCTGTACGGCGCGGACGAAATCGTCGCCGCACAGAATATGGCGTAATCGCGGAATATGACATAGTCGTGCAATATGACGCAGTTATGCAATATGACGCAGTTATGAAGATTAATCAAGCCGAGCGCTGGTTGAGGCTCTTTTTCGGGTTCACCGTGCTGCTCTTTGCGGGAATTATATATGTGTGGAGCCTGCTTAATCAGCCGTTCGCCCTCCCCGTTTCGGACGGCGGTGAGTTCGGCTGGAGTACGGCGCAGCTGTCGCTGAACTATACAATAACAATTGTCTGTTTTTGTCTCGGCGGCTTCGCGGGCGGTATGCTATCCGGTAAAATAAGCTCCCGCGCGCGCGTTCTCGCGGCGGCGGCGCTGCTGTTTTTCGGCTTTCTTCTCACAAGTCGCCTTCCGGCGGGTTCGTCCCCCGTGCCGCTGTATTTCACTTACGGCGTGATGAGCGGGCTTGGCGTCGGCTTTGCGTTCACAACGGTTATCGGGCTTACCGCCGCGTGGTTCCCCGATAAAAAGGGGCTTTGCTCCGGCGTTCTTTTAACGGGCTTCGGACTTACAAGCCTGATTATCGGCAGCGCGGCGGATGCTATGATGCGCTCTGCGCTCGGCTGGCGCACGACATATCTCATCCTCTCTGTCGCGATTGGCGTTGTTTTGGCGGCGGCGGCGTTTATCGTCCGCCCCCCGCGTGAGGGTACGCTTTTCCCGCAGCCGCCTGAAAAACCCGGAGAGCCGCCTGCCGCCGGACGCGACTACACCGCGGGTGAGATGATAAAAACAAGCGCGTTTTGGCTTGTTTTTTCAGAGGTGGCGCTCGTTGCGGCTATCGGCTCCGCCGCCATCGCGCTCGCCAAGGACATTCTTACAGAGTTTAATGTCGGCTCCCCCGCCGCTGTCATAGGCGTGATATCCGTCCTCAACGGCGCGGGCAGACTTGCCTCCGGCGCGCTGTTTGACCGCGTGGGTACGCGAAAAACAAAGTTCTTTATTTCGGCATTCACGCTGGCGGCGCCCGTGGTAATCGTCATCGGCATACTCTCGGGCTCCGCGCCCGTGGGCGTTGTCGGTCTGGCGCTATGCTATTTCTCTTACGGCTTCGCGCCGACAATTTCCAGCGTGTTCACCTCCGGCTTTTTCGGGGCGCGCGGCTTTACGCGCAACTTCGGCATTATGAATCTGATTCTTGTTCCCGCGCCGTTCGCGGCTACGCTTTCGGGCGCGATTTATCAGTCCACGCGGAGCTTTCTTGTTCCGTTTCTCATTCTCACGGGCGTCGCCGTCGCGGCGCTGCTTGTAAACCTTGCAATCAAGGAACCTGAGGGGGTATCACATTGAAAACACTTATGCTCGGCAATGACGCCTTGGCGCGCGGCTTGTATGAATCCGGCGTCGCCGTGGCTTCCAGCTATCCCGGCACACCGTCCACGGAAATTACGGAGTCGCTCGCGAAATTCAACGAGGTTTATTCCGAATGGGCGCCCAATGAAAAGGTAGCGCTGGAGGCAGCCTTCGGGGCGTCCCTCGGCGGACGGCGGGCGTTTTGCGGGATGAAGCACGTGGGCTTAAACGTCGCCGCCGACCCGCTTTTTACGATTTCATACACAGGCGTCCGGGCGGGGCTTGTCATCGCCGTTGCGGATGACCCGGGGATGCATTCCTCTCAAAACGAGCAGGATTCGCGCCATTACGCCGTCGCGGCGAAGCTGCCGATGCTTGAGCCCGCCGATTCGGACGAGTGCTATGAATTCGCAAAGTACGCCTACACGCTGTCAGAGACCTATGACACGCCTGTTCTTCTGCGTATCTGCACGCGCGTGGCGCACTCGCAGAGCATAGTGGATACCCATGAGCGCGTACTGCCGGAGCTTATCCCATATAAAAAGGACATTGCGAAATACGTAATGATGCCCGGCAACGCCAAGCGCCGCCACCCGTATGTTGAAAATCGCACAGATATGCTGAGGCAGCTCGCCGAGACCTTCCCGCTGAATAAAATCGAGCGCGGAACGGGAAACTCGAGCGTCGGCGTCATATGCTCCGGCACGGTGTATCAATACGTTAAAGAGGTGTTCGGCGATACCGTTTCGGTGTTAAAGCTCGGGTTGGTAAATCCCCTGCCGGAGGCTCTTATCCGTACCTTCGCGGACGGGGTGAATGAGCTGTTTGTCATAGAGGAGCTTGACCCCGTCATCGAGGCTCACGTGAAATCCCTCGGCATCTCCTGTCACGGCAAGGATTATTTTCCGCTGTGCGGGGAGCTTTCGCAAAATCTTATATCGCGAACGCTTGCCTCTCACGCCGAGCCGCGCGCGGGTATTGCCGCCGTCGCGGCGCCCGTTATCGATGCGGAAATTCCCCCGCGTCCGCCCGTGATGTGCGCCGGGTGTCCGCACCGCGGTATGTTCTATTCGTTGATGAAAAACAATATAACGGTGCTGGGCGATATCGGCTGTTATACGCTCGGCGCCGCCGCGCCGCTCGCCGCTATCGACACCACGATATGTATGGGCGCGTCAGTCTCCGGGCTGCACGGCTTTATCCACGCACAAGGCAATGAGGCGGCGGAGCGCGCCGTGTGCGTCATCGGGGACTCTACATTTATGCATTCGGGCGTCACAGGGCTGATTAACATCGCTTACAACGGCGGGGCGTCCACCGTCATAATTCTGGATAATTCCATCACTGGGATGACGGGGCATCAGCAAAACCCCACGACAGGGCTTAATATCAAGGGCGACCCTGCGGGTAAAATTGATCTTGAGGCGCTGTGCCACGCCGTTGGCATATCTCGCGTGCGCGTCGTTGACCCGTATAATATCGCGGAATGCGACGCCGCCGTGACGGAGGAAATAGCGGCGCCGGAGCCGTCCGTGATAATTTCGCGCCGCCCGTGCGCACTGCTGAAAACCGTAAAGCCCAAGCCTCCGCTTGCCGTAAATCCCGACAAGTGCAAAAAATGCGGGTCCTGTATGAAAATCGGCTGTCCCGCCGTCAGCATGAAAAACGGTGCGGCAGAAATCGATAAAACGCTTTGCGTCGGTTGCGCTGTATGCACGCAGCTGTGTAAATTCGACGCGTTTGAGGAGGTTGGGGCATGAGAAGCGAAAGCGTGAAAAAAGAATTCGCCGCCCGCAATATTATGATTGTCGGCGTCGGCGGTCAGGGTAGCCTGCTTGCCAGCCGCTTGCTCGGCAGACTGCTGATGAACGCCGGATACGACGTCAAGGTGTCAGAGGTGCATGGCATGAGCCAGCGCGGCGGCAGCGTGGTGACATATGTGCGCTGCGGAGAGCGCGTCTATTCGCCGATTATCGACGAGGGCGGCGCGGACTTTATCGTGTCATTTGAGCTGCTGGAGGCGGCGCGCTGGCTGTCATATCTCGCGCCCGGCGGCAGGATAATCACAAACACCCAAAAAATTGACCCGATGCCTGTTATCACAGGCGCGGCGGAGTATCCCCGCGAGCTTATTGAGCGCATGCGCGCCGCCGGGGCGGAGGTTGACGCGCTGGACGCGCTTTCGCTCGCCGCCGAAGCCGGTTCGCCAAAATCAGTGAACATCGTTTTGATGGGCAGGCTGTCGCGGTATTTTGACCTCCCCGAAGCCGAATGGCTGCGCGCGCTGGAGGAAACAGTTCCGCCCCGAACGCTGGAGGCGAACAAAAACGCTTTCAGCCTCGGCAGATGAGGATTTTTCTCGATGAAGAAACGTGTTGCGCTGATAGGCGGATATCATAAAGCCCGCTCGCTCGCCGGTTCCTTAATAAAACAGGGATATTTGGTCACGGCAATTAACGACAACCGCGCCCATTGCGAAAGCCTTGCCGAAATAAACCGTCTCAGCGTATTCAACGGGGACGGAACGAAGCCGTATATTCTGGAGGACGCTTCAATATACGGCTTTGACATCGCCATCGCGCTTACGGGGCGCGACGACGACAATCTTGTAATCTGCGAGCTGTGCAAAAAGAAATTCAACGTCACAAAGACCGTCGCCATCATCGGCGACCCGTCAAAAACCGAGTTTTTTTACCGTATGGGCATAGATTCCGTGGTGTGCGAGATAACCTCTGTGACAAGCATAATTGAGCAGCAGGCGTTTCTTGACGAGATAGCGACGCTTGTACCCATCGGCGACGGACGCATAAAAATTTCGCAGGTGCCCATTCCCGACGGCGCGCCCGCCGACGGGATGCGCGTAATGGACATCGCGCTGCCTAAAAACGCCTTAATCGGCTGCATTATGCGCGGGGACACCGGAATGATTCCGCGCGGCGGCAGCGTCATTTGCGCGGGCGACGTGCTGCTTTTAATATGCTCTGATGAACACGAAACGCCCGCGGTTCGGGCGCTTGTCGGGCGGTGACGCGATGAAATCCGCGTTTGGGCGCGTCGCGCGGGGGAACTATTATTCGCGTGTGCTGCTGTTTATCGCGGTGGCAACCGCCGCCCCGCTTATCGCGCTGCTGTTTTATCCGGAGGAATCCGGCAGCGCCCCGGCGTTTATCATCCCCGCAGCAGCGGTGGCGCTGCTGGGCCTGCTGCTGCCCGCTCTGTTTCGCGAAAAGCCACAAAACGAGCAGCCGCGCGTGTGGAGCTCGCCGTTAAAGGACGGCAGTCTGCCTGTGCTTTTCGCGTGGTGCGCCTCTATCGTCGCGGGCGCCGCGCCCTTTTATCTCGCGGGGCTGCTCAGTCCGATACACGCGCTGTTTGAGTCCGCCTCCGGCTGGACAACGGGCGGCATTTCGGTCATCGACCTCCGCAGTCTGCCACGCATATTCCTGCTGCACCGCGCGCTGACGCAGTTTTGCGGCGGACTGGGCTTCGTCATCATAATTGCCGTTGTGCTGCAAGGGCGACAGATGGCAAGTCTATATAACGCGGAGGGGCATCCGGATGGCTTTATGCCAAATCTGCGGCGCACCGCAGCGACGATTTCACTCATCTATACCGCCTGCCTGATACTCGGTACGCTGCTGTATCGCATCTTCGGTATGACGTTTTTTGACGGCTTATGTCACGCGATGTCCGCCATATCCACGGCGGGCTTTTCCACGCGCGCGGGCAGCATAGAGGAATTCGCCAGCGTACCCATCGAGCTGGTAACGATTTTTCTTATGCTTGTCGGGGCGTCAAATTTCGGCTGGTTGCTGCTGCTTGTCCGGCGCAGATTCCGCCGTCTGGCTAAGATATCCGAGCTGCGTTTTATGCTTGTCGTAATTGCAGTGTTTACGGCGCTTATGACGCTTTCGCTGGTGACGCAGCACGGAAAAGGTTTTTGGGACGGCTTGCACAGCGCCGCCTTTTGTGTCGTATCCATCCTCTCAACGACAGGCTATGCCTCTGAAAGCTATGCCCTATGGCCTGCGGCGTCAAGGCTTTTGATAATTCTGCTGATGACCATTGGCGCCGCAACAGGCTCCACCGGCGGCGGGATAAAGCTGCTTCGCGTTTATGTACTTGCGCGCGCCGCAAAATCGAACATACTGCGCCGCATATCGCCGAGTCACAGCGTAAAATTGATGCGATACACGCGGCTGCAGGGCGAAGCGCCCATTGACGACG
The DNA here is from genome assembly GCA_031255955.1 of Oscillospiraceae bacterium. Lineage (GTDB taxonomy): Bacteria > Bacillota > Clostridia > Oscillospirales > Oscillospiraceae > JAIRRO01. The sequence continues at coordinate 749 of JAIRRO010000043.1, read as the reverse complement.
CCTTGGTGCGCGACACGCTGGAGCATATTTTCATATATATTTTGGTGCTGTTCGCGGGCGCGTGGCTGATTACGCTGTTTGAGGGCGGCTTGGTCACCCCGGGGGACGCGCTGTTTGAATTCAACGCCGCGCTGGGTACGAGCGGCGTTTCCAACGGACTTGCCGAGCGGGCGTCAAACGGCACGCTTATTGTTCAAATGCTCGGTATGCTGCTGGGTAGGCTGGAGATATTCATATTTTTCCTGGGGCTGCACTCCGCCTTTGACAAGGCTCGCCGCGCGTTGCCCTTCGGACGGTTATTTAAGAAGTAGCGCGCGTCGCTTCAAGCTCGCGCAGCAGGGAAACAGCGTCATCAATATATTGTATCAGCGGAATCGGCTTTATCCCGGCAACAAGAATCCCGCAGCGGTTAAGCGGCAGCAGAATCTTTTTTGCGGGGCTGCGGGCGATGGCGGCTGCCATTTTTGCCGTTATCTCCCCCAGCATGGAATCGGCGGCTAAAATCGCCACGCTGCCGACGATATAATCCACCCTCGGTACATTAACCACGATGGCGTTCTCACCGGAGGCACCCTCGTCCGCGCCGGCTTTTATCATCACGGACGCCGCCATAGCATTAGTACCGAGCGCTATTATCTCCGCCGCGGCGCCCAGCTCGGCGCGCAGCTTTTCAACCGTCGCGCGCCCCAGACCGCCGCCCTGACCATCCACTACCGCAATATACAACTTAATTGTCCTCCTTGCTTTTT
>JAIRRO010000026.1 GCA_031255955.1 Oscillospiraceae bacterium | reverse complement strand
TCCTTTCGTTTTTTGTTTGGGCTTTTTCCTTGCGCCGCGCGTTGACGCTCCTTGTCTTGCGCTTCGCTGCGGCTTAGTATACAGTATTTGCGTGCGGGACGCGATATATTTCTGCGTTGGGTTTGACAGCTGCAGATTCCGTATGCTACAATACTCCATATTCGCGGGTTTACGCCGCGAAATATAGAAACGAATATAAAAACGAAAGGTATGGTCAAAAATGAAAACGAGAAAAATCATCGCAGCCTTGCTGGCGCTGGCGTGCATTGTCGCGCTTGCCGCTTGCGGAACCACCCCGCCGGAGGAGACAGCCTCCCCCGATTTAACAACCCCGGGGCTTACCTCCCCCACCCCCGACGAAGTATTGCCGGATGAAGCATTGCCGGACGACACAACGCCCGACACGGGGGATCTTGCCTACATCCTTGCCAAGGGTCAGCTTATCATCGGCGTCACGGAATACGAGCCGATGAATTTTAAGGATGACAGCGGCGCGTGGACAGGCTTTGACACAGAGTTTGCCGAAGCGGTGTGCGCAATCTTAGGCGTTGAGCCTGTGTTTCAGGAAATCGACTGGAATTCCAAGGAGACGGAGCTGAAGGGTCGCACCATCGATTGCATCTGGAATGGTCTTACGGTTGATGATGACCGCCGCCTGAATATGGACTTTTCAACGCCCTATCTCAGCAATGAGCAGGTCGTCGTCATTATGGCGGACGTGTCCGATTCAGTTACGGATAAGGGCAGCCTCGGCGGCTTTACCGTTGCCGTGGAAGAAGGCTCTGCCGGTGAAACAGCCGCCGCCGAGCTGGATGGCGCCATCGTCATCCCCGTGCAGACGCAAGCCGCCGCGCTGTTAGAGGTTAAGTCCGGCACGGCTGACGCCGCCGTTATCGATTCCACAATGGCGTTCGCCATGACGGGAGCGGGCACGGAATATGCCGAGCTGGCAGTGTTTGATTTGTCCCTCACCGCGGAGGAATATGCCATCGGCTTCCGCCTTGGCTCTGACGTCACAATGGCTGTCGATAATGCCATCGCCACGCTGCTGGCGGACGGCACGCTTGAAGCCATCGCCGAAAAATACGGTCTGAATGACCGTCTTGTGAAATAAGACCGCCGTTATGCCGCTCGGTACGGTATTCGCGTCGTTGCTGCGCGGCTTCGGTACGACGTGCCTTATATTCATAACCACACTGGCGCTCGCGGCGCCTCTGGGGCTGGTGGTGTCCTTCGGTTCTATGAGCCGGTTCACCCCGCTGCGGATGCTTACGCGGGCGTTTGTGTGGATAATTCGCGGCTCACCGCTTATGCTGCAGCTGATAATCGTGTTTTACGGTCCGGGACTGCTGTGGCGGGGCGACGCCCTGCCGCGCTTTTCCGCAACGATTGTTGCGTTCACCATCAATTATGCCGCGTATTTTTCAGAAATTTATCGCGGCGGTATAGAGGGCGTCCCGCGCGGGCAGTATGAAGCCGGGCTTGCCTTGGGTATGACGCGCTCGCAGATTTTCTTCAAAATCACGCTGCTGCAGGTGATAAAGCGCATACTTCCCCCGATGTCAAACGAGATAATCACGCTGGTGAAGGATACGTCCCTTGCCCGCGTGATTGCTATGCGCGAGGTGATTATGGAGGCAAATTCGTTTGTGGCAAAGGGGTTTATCTCTCCGCTGTTTTATGCCGGGGCGTTCTATCTCGCGTTTAACGGCGCGCTTCAGCTGCTGTTCGGCTACACGGAGAAAAAGCTGGCGTATTTCAAATAACAACGGTTCGGAGGCGAGAAAATGCCGATTCTTGAGGTTACGGGGCTTAGTAAGTCCTTTGCGGGGACGCCCGTGCTGCGCGGCGTCGATTTTTCGCTTGACAAGGGCGAGGCTCTCGCCGTAATCGGTTCGTCCGGCAGCGGAAAGACGACGCTTTTGCGCTGTCTTAATTTTTTGGAAATTCCGGACGGCGGCGTTATTCGCGTTGCGGGTGAAACTGTTTTTGATTCCGCGCGCGACGCCGCGCTAGCTGAGCGCGAAATGCGCCGCCGCAGACTGCATTTCGGCTTGGTGTTTCAGAATTTTAATCTGTTTCCGCAATACACGGCGCTTGAAAATGTCACGCTTGCGGGGCGGCTTTTGGCGCGCGAAAACCCGGAGTTTTCGCGCCGCCGCGCGGAGCTTTTTGCAAGGCTTGACGAAACGGCGCGCGCCCTGCTTGATTCCGTGGGGCTTACATCAAAGCTGAACGCGTATCCGCACGAGCTTTCCGGCGGTCAGCAGCAGCGCGTGGCGATAGCGCGCGCGCTGGCGTTATCCCCCGATATTCTCTGCTTTGACGAGCCGACTTCCGCGCTTGACCCGGAGCTGACCGGTGAGGTGCTGCGCGTTATCCGCTCGCTGGCGTCGCGCAGGACAACGATGGTAATCGTCACTCACGAGATGCAGTTCGCGCGCGAGGTGTCCGACACGGTGATATTTATCGATGAGGGCGTAATTGTAGAGCGCGGCGCGCCGGAGGATGTGTTCGGGAAGCCTCAGCACGAGCGTACAAAGCGCTTTTTAGAGCGCTATTCCGAATAGATTATTTAGTCTCAGACTCCAGCGTGTGATAGGCGACCTTGCCGAGCGGCGTCATGGGCAGCGCCTCCCGCACCTCAAATTCACGCGGTCTGTTGTAGGGCGCAAGCGCCCGGCGGCAATAAGCGTCAATAGCAGCCACAGCCTCGTCCTTCGGCGGGGCGTTTTGTTTTAGCACAATGTATGCCTTCACGCGCTGCAGGCGATATTCGTCCGGCACGCCGACAACGCAGCAGCGCTCCACCAGCTCATGCGCGCCAAGCACACTCTCCACGTGATACGGATAAACGCTGTAGCCCGAGGATATAATCAGCCGTTTTATCCTCCCGCGGAAATAGATGAATCCGTCTGACCCGACGGAACCTAAGTCCCCCGTGTGCAGCCAGACGCGCCCGTCGTCGTGTCGGCGCAGGGCGGAGCGCGTTTCCTCCGCGTCGCCGTCGTAGCCCTCCATCACGGTGGGACCCGATACGCAAATTTCTCCGACGTCGCCCGCGGGAGCCTCCCGCGTGCTTCCCTGCTCTGTTATTTTTACGGACATTCCAAACAGCGGCTCGCCGATGCAGCCCGCCTCGGTTCCGTGCGCGCCCTCCGGCGTCAGGCAGCACACGGTGACGCATTCCGTCAAGCCGTAGCCTTCCCGCACACGCGCCGGGGCGCGGCGCGCCCGCAAAAATTCATTCACGCGTGTAAGAAGGCTCTCCGGCATCGTATCCCCGCCGGAAAACACGCCGTCAAGCATAGATAAATCCAATTTTTCCGTGCCGGGCAGACGCAGCAGCGCCTCAAATAATGTCGGTACGCCCGCGATAAAATTCGGGCGGCTTTTTTTCAGATGCCCCAGATATGTTTTCACGGTGAAGCGCGGCACCAGAAGGCACGTCACGCCGTGTACAAGCGCCGTATGAATACATATCCCCAGCCCGAAGCCGTGAAAAATCGGCATCACGGCAAGCATTTTTTTGCCCGGAGTAATGGCGTCGCACACGCGCGCCGTCATATCGGCAAGGGCGTTAAACGCGCGGTTTGAGAGCAGAATCCCCTTTGTTTTGCCGCTTGTTCCGCCGCTGTATAAAATGGCGGCGATGGCGTCAGCTCGCGCCGCCGCGTCAGAATTTACGCTATCAGCCGTCATATGGTCACGCGGCGGATTCTCTTGCCGGGCAAGCCGCATAAATTCGTTCCACCGCAGCGCCGCTTGCCAACGCAATGTTGATTTATCACGCGGCGGCTTTTTATCCCCAATCGATAATATAAAAGCGGCGGGGCGCGG
>JAIRRO010000159.1 GCA_031255955.1 Oscillospiraceae bacterium | reverse complement strand
ATGGACGCGTTTATAAAAACGGAGGGCATCTCACACACATATTCGGTCGGGACGCCATTCGAGCGCGCGGCGATTCGCGATGTGAGCTTTGAGGCGCGGCGCGGAGAATACGTCGGGATAATCGGGCGCACAGGCTCCGGGAAATCGACGTTTATTCAGCATCTCAACGGACTGTTAAAGCCCGAGACGGGGCGTGTGCTGCTCGACGGTATCGATATTCACTCGTCGAAGCAGGAAACACGCCGCGCGCGATTTCGCGTCGGGCTGGTGTTTCAGTTTCCGGAGTATCAGCTTTTTGAGGAAACGGTGTACAAGGACATCGCCTTCGGACCGCGAAATATGGGCTTGGAGAATGACGAAACAGACGCGCGGGTGCGCGAGGCTGCACGCTTTGTCGATTTGCCGGAGGATATGCTTGAAAAATCGCCCTTCGAGCTGTCCGGAGGGTATCGCCGCCGCGCGGCTGTCGCGGGTGTGATAGCGATGCGTCCGGAGGTGCTTATTCTGGACGAGCCGACGGCGGGGCTTGACCCGCGAGGGCGCGACAGCCTTTTAGAAAACATCGACGCGTATCATTCCGAGCTGGGCGCCGCCGTGATAATCGTCACGCACAGCATGGAGGAGGCGGCGCGGCGCGCGGAACGCATTGCGGTGTTTGAGAATGGCGGAATTGTTATGAACGGCACGCCGGAGGAGATATTCCGCGAGGGCGAGCGCCTTGAAAAAATGGGTCTGGGTGTACCAAAGGCGGCGCGGATAGCGGAGCGTCTGCGTGCGCTCGGCGTCCCGCTTGAAAGCGATATATTCACGGCGGAGGCGGTGCGCGACGCGCTGATTGCCATAAAGAACGGAGGCGGCATCAATGCTTCGTGACATCACGCTTGGGCAGTATTTCCCCGGGGAAACGCTGGTTCACCGCCTTGACCCGCGCACAAAGCTGATTATGACCATCGTATATATCGCGGTGCTGTTTCTGGCGGGCGGGTGGTCGGCATACACGCTTTCGGCACTGCTTCTTGTGGGGATGATTTCGCTTTCCGACGTCAGTATCGGGACGCTTTTGAAGAGCTTGAAGCCCATAGCGCTTGTTATATTGCTGACGGCGGCGCTGAATATGTTCTTTACGCGCGGCGAGATAATCGTGCAGCTGTGGATTTTTAAGCTCACGCGGGAGGGGCTTGTGATGGCGGCACGTATGGCAATGCGGCTGATAATGCTGATTATGGGGACGTTTTTGCTGTCATATACAACCTCGCCCATCGCCCTGACGGACGGCTTGGAGGCTCTGCTGAACCCATTGAAAAAGCTGCGCTTCCCGGTACACGAGCTGGCGATGATGATGAGCATCGCGCTGAGATTCATCCCGACGCTTATCGAGGAAACCGATAAAATTATGTCCGCGCAAGCCTCGCGCGGGGCGGATTTTGAAACGGGCGGACTTATAAGGCGCGCGCGCGCGCTGCTGCCGATTTTGGTGCCGCTGTTCATCAGCGCGTTCCGCCGCGCGGATGAGCTGGCGGAGGCTATGGAAAGCCGCTGTTATCACGGCGGCGAGGGACGCACGCGCATGAAAAAGCTCGGTATGGCGCGCCGCGACTGGCTGACGCTGTTAACGGGGGCGGCGGCGATAGCGGCGATGCTGCTGGTTAACAGGCTGCCGTGAGCCGCGCCGGACAGGATGAAAACACAAATACAGGCACAGGCAGAAATATCGCCCTCAGACTTGCCTATGACGGGACGCGCTATCACGGCTGGCAGGAGCAGCCTCGCGACGTCACCGTGGCAGGGACACTGAAGGACGCCCTGCGACGCATATGTCCGGACGCCGGAGCGATAACAGGCTGCTCACGCACGGATGCGGGCGTGCACGCCCTGCGCTATTGCGCGAGCTTCAAAACGGCAGCGAGTATTCCGGCGGAGCGTCTGCCGTTCGCACTGAACACATATCTCCCCCGGGACATCGCCGTGCTTGACGCAGTTAACGCGCCGGAGGATTTCAACGCCATACTCTCCTGCGAAAAAAAAGAGTATATCTATAAAATCCGCAGCTCGCGGCTGCGCGACCCGTTTATGAACGGGCGGGCGTATTTTTATCACAGCAGGTTGGATGTAGAAAAAATGCGCCGAGCGGCGCGGGATTTCGTCGGGACGCGGGACTTCGCCGCCGTTCGCAGTGTCGGCACGGAAACGAAAACGACGATACGCACGGTTTATCACTGCGAGCTTGACCGGGACGGTGACGAGCTTACGGTGCGCATTTGCGCCGACGGGTTTTTATATAATATGGCGCGGGCGATAGTCGGGACGCTGCTGTATGTCTCTGAGGGAAAAATTGCGCCGGACGGCATAGATGCGATTTTGCAGGCGCGCGACAGGCGGGCGGCGGGACCCACAGCGCCGCCGCAGGGACTGTATCTCGCGCGCGTTTGGTACGATGGCGCCGTCGGGGAGATGATGGAGAGATGACGAACGGATTCGGCGGGACGGTAATTTTAACAGACACAGAATACCGCGCCGCGACGGCAGTCGCGCGCGAGCTGGGACAGACGGGTTATCGCGTTGTGGCGGCATACACCGGTGACGAAACGCCGCTTTCCGCGCGATCAAAATATGTGTCCGAGCGGGTGCGGCTTGACGCCGCGCGCGAGCTGCCGACAGACGATGCGTATGCCGACGGGATACTCGAGCTGGCGCGGCGTGAGAACACCGTAATTTTTCCGGCGGGGGCGCGGACAACGCGGATAATGGCGGCGCGGCGCGAGGAATTTTCGCGCTTTACATTAATCTCCGACGCGGAAACGCTGAAGCGGGCGAATGACAAGCCCACTGTTGCAGCTATGGCGCGGGAGCTGGGTATTCGCGTGCCGGAAACGCTGAGTCTCAAAGACGCGGACAGCTTTAATTATCCCGTGGTCGTAAAATACGCGGACGGCGAGGCGCTGGGGATAACAGCCGCCGGGCGATACGCCATAGCGCGAAATCGCGCGGAGCTGGACGCCGCTGTACTGAAAATGCAAGCGCATCCGTATTTTATCAGCGAATATATACGCGGCGCGGGGTACGGCGTATCCGTCTTGACGGACAGGCAGCGCCGCCCAGTTCGCGTGTTCTGTCACGAACGGCTGCGGGAATATCCCCTGACAGGCGGACCTAGCGTCGCGTGCCGATCTGTGTGGTGTGAAAATATGGCGCGGGACGCGGTGAGGCTGCTGCAGGCAATGAATTTTGAAGGGCTGGCGATGGTGGAGTTTCGCGGCACGCCGGAGACTTACGCGGTGCTGGAGATAAATCCGCGCGTGTGGGGGAGCTATCCGCTGTCATATCTCGCGGGGGCGGGCTTCGCCACGGCGTTCGCGCGCGCAGCCTCGGGAGAAGAGCTGCCGCAGAGCATCACCCCGGAATATAAAACGGGTGTTGTGATGCAGTATTTCATCAGCGGTGCGCGCTGGGCGGCGGCGTCCGCCGTAGCGAAAAAAAGTCCGATTCCGTTGCTGAAATACGCCTCCGATATAATAAATCCGCGCGTTCGGCATGGGCTATGGAGCGCGCGCGACCCGAAGCCGGGACTGCGTTATCTGCGCTCGCTGCGTATTTTTTCTTGTCTATCGCGTCGAACGGGGGTATAATTCGCTCAGCGAAGCGTCGCGAAGGGAGGCACTCAGTGAAGCTTGATATGCACGTTCACTCAAAATATTCGCACGACGGAAGCATGAGCGCCGATAAGATAATAAGCACGGCGCTTGCCCTCGGGCTTGATGGCGTTGCCGTCTGTGACCACGACGAATTTAAGGCTCATACACAGCTGTTAAGCCTTGCCCCGCCGGGCTTTATTGTCATTCCGGCGGTGGAATATTCCACAACGGCGGGGCATGTGCTGGCGTTGTTTGTGTCGGGCTTATACGCTCTGAAACGGGACGGACGCGGACTGTGCAGGCTCTTGGAGCTGCGCGCGGCGGCGGATGACGACGGCGCGTTGCTTGTTGCGGCGCATCCTTACAGGGGCAGAGCGGAGGTGCCGGAGGAATTGTTCGAAACCGTTGACGGTATTGAGGTGCGCAATTCGCGCGATGACGCGCGGCGGGGAATACATAAAAGCGCCGGCGGCAGAGCAAATACACACGCAGCGCTGCGCCGTGCCGCGAGCCGATACGGAAAATTCATCACCGGCGGCAGTGACGGGCATATTTCCCGCGAAATCGGCGCGTGCTATACAGCGCTGCCGCGTGACACGGAAAAAACGCCCGAGGGCGTCCGAAGCGCGCTGATAAGCAGATTATCGGACGCCGCGGGAGCGGGAGGCAGATTGACGGACCAGGCAGTCGGGAAGCTGCTGCGGACAAAGCCGCGAACGCTGCCTAAGGACGTCGCGCGGCTTGTATTCTTCGCGGCAACGGACGTCGCACAGGCTGTGCGCGGCGGCGGACGAAAAACGGATTCACACTGAAAGGACAAGATAAAATGGCATTAAATATACCGGGATATACGTTTTTGCGTAAAATTAACAAGCTGATTAAGCATGTCAGGAACGAGCGGCGGGGGTTGATTCTCACGCCGTCGCGCAGGATAGCGCGCGTCGCGCCGCCGGGAGAGCGCGTTGTCGCTATGACCTTTGACGACGGGCCGACAAGAATAGCGACCGCGCCTGATGTATCAAACGGCGCGGGACTGACAGAGCATCTGCTGACGGTGCTAAAGGAATTCGGCGCGCGCGGGACATTTGACGTCGTAGGCTCGACGTCAGAAAATTATCCCGACGCGTCGGGGGAGCTTGACACGCAGTATGTGTTCGGTAAGCGCTATGACCATTATGCCGCCTTCGGGCTTGACGATATGGCGGGGGCGCTGGCTTGCCCAGAGCTGGTGCGCCGCATAGACCGCGAGGGACACGAGCTGACAAACCACACCTACAGACACATCATCTACGGAAAATCCCGCACGATGTATTCGCAGCGCGTCACGCTCGGCGGATTGGACGAGGCGGTAAGCGACCTTACGCGTCTGCACGAGCTTATCTACAGCCTGACGAAGTACGAAATGCGCTTCACACGCCCGCCGCACTATGTAGATAATATGCCGGACGGGCACACCTCGTTTGACGCCTGTGAGGCGATGGGATATCACTATCTGGCGGCGAGCTTTGACGGCGGGGGATATCTTCCCGGCAGCAACGGATATGACGCGGCGGTGGAGGCGATGGTGGCGCCGCTGCGCACGGCGCTGGAGGAGGATCCGTCAAGCCTTGCGGGGCAGATAATCTTTCAAAAGGACGGCTATAATATGTCGAAGCAGACGCCGATAGCGTCCGCGCTGCGGCTTCATTTAGAGCTGCTTGAAAAGTACGGCTATCGCGTCGTGACGGTCAGCGAGTTGCTTGAGCTGTCCCCGTTTGAGGATGTGCGCCCCGCGAACGACTGCTTTGAGGCGGTGCGCGAGCTCGACCGCACGGGTTTTGTGACGGGCTTTCGAAACAACAGATTTTATCCCGAGCGCGAAATGACGAAAAGCGAGCTGCCCACAGTCATCTCTCCGCCCGTGGCGCGCGGAGGAACGCGTCCCGCCGCCGTAAAAATCGAAAAAAATGACGCGGCGACCGCGCGCCTGATAGCGGCGCGAGCGGCGGAGGTGTTTGAAAAAACAGAGGGTCAACCGGCATCGAATAAACGCGGCGATGTTGCCATCTGGCTGCACAGACTCGCTGTTCTCAACGGGATTTGTTGATCAAAAATTTCTTGTATCTTTTTCACCGGAAATGTGATATAATCAATGCGTAAATCATTAACGGCACACAGCCGCGGACGAAACGGGGTGAAATTATCCCGGAAACGATGCGCCGTGGCGGCGGAATGGGATTGATATGAACGCTGTAAGCGAAGCGGAAGCGAAATACAACACAAGCGGCGCGGCTGAAGTTCGCGCGCCGTCGGATGTGGTGTCCGCGGGGGCGCGCCGAAGGGTACATAAGGGCGCGCGCGCCGTTTTTCTTGTGCTGCTGTTTCTTGCCGCGGCGGCGTCGATGTTTGTAATTCGCCTTGTCGGGGGCGAGCTGTCGCTCTCAGGCTTCACCCGCACGCTGAATATCTTTGCGGGGCAGGGCGGAAACGCCGTTTTCGTCTTTGAAGACGGCTTTGATGAGGTGTTTGCCGACCTCGGCGGCGCTGTGGTGTCGGCGGGAAAATCCGGCGTGGCGGTCTACGCCAAAACGGGAGAGGAGCTGTCGCGAGAGAGCTTCGCGATGGCGAATCCCGCGATAATATCAGGCGGGGCGCTTGCCATAGCATACGACGCCGGAGGGCGGGGAGTCAGGATTGCCGACCGATCGGGCATTGTCGCCTCGATGACGCTTGACAGTGGCGTCGTCTCCTGCGCCGCGGGGCGCGGAGGTATATTCGCCGTGACGACGCGCGCCTCGGGGGAGTATAAAGGACGCGTGGAATTTTTCGCGATGCGCAGCGGTGTCCCGGAAAAGATATACGACTGGTATTCCGGAGAGGGACCGGTTCTCGGCGCGGCGATATCGCGCTCCGGTAAGCGCTTTGCCGCGCTGACACTGACGGCGCGCGGCGGCAGAATCGTGCTGCTGGAGCGCGGCTCCACGACGCCGACGGGTGAATATGTGTATGAAAACGGCGCGATATTTGAGATGGCGTTCACCGCCTCGGGCGCGCTTCTGGCGAGAGCTGGCGACGCGCTTATCAGCATTTCGGAAAGCGGCGCGGGGGAAGTGATTTTCGCCTTCAACGGGCATAAGCCGGACGGATACGCAACGGGTGATTCCTTTGCCGCGCTGCATCTTACGGGTCCTGCGGGCGGCGAGCTGGTCACTGTTGACGAGCGCGGCGTCGTGCTGGGCAGGATAGAAACCTCACGCGGGCTGATTTGGCTCTCGGCGGAGGGGGATCGCGTCGCCGTGCTGCGAAGCGACGGACTGGATATTTACGACAGAGAGCTGCGGCTGGCGGCGTCATATCCGGAGGCGTCCGGAGCCTCAAACGCCTTCCCGCGCGGCGGGAAAAGCGCCGTAGTGACGGGCGCGCGCGAGGGCAGAGCCTTTAACGGACAGGATAGCTGAGTCGGCGATTTGAAGGGAGCTTCGATAAAATGATCGGTGTTGTGATTGATATAATAATTCTCGCGTTCGTCGCGTTTTGCGCGTACCGCGGATTTCGCGCGGGGATTGTGCGGGGTATAGCGGGTTTTTTGGCGCTGATGCTATCGCTTATTTTGGCGAACGCCGCTTCAGAGGCGTTTTCAGCGGAATTCACGGGTGTGCTGCGACCATTCGTAGGCGGGCTTGTGGACGGCAGGCTACAAAGCATCCTCAGCCCCGAAAAACAGGAGAGTGAAGAGGAGCGTGAAGAGGAGCGCGACGACGTGCTGCCGGACGAAAACGAATATGACATCGAAACATCGCACGGACTGACGATGCTGACGCTGCGGAAGCTCGGGTTTTTCAAGTCCGCCGCGGAAAAAATCACTGAAACGATAAAAACCGAAACGGTGGAGGCGGGCTACTCGCTCGGCTCGATAATTACGGATAAGCTGTGCAAGGTAATAGCGCGCGTGGCGGTGTTCGCCGCGGCGTTCATTCTGCTGTCCATTGCGTTCGCCGTGGTGGGCAGCTTAATCGGATTTGTGTTCTCCCTGCCGGGGCTGCGCCAGCTTGACGCCATCGCGGGTCTTGCGGCGGGACTGCTGCGCGGGGCGCTGATTGTGCTGTTCGCGGCGGCTGTTTTGCGATATCTCGGCATCGTGACAGCGGACGTGGTTGCAGAAACCAAGCTTTTGCGGTATATTGTTGACAACAACATAATTGCGGATGTATTGGGTATTTAAGCGTGAAGAAAGAATTTCGATGGGTATCTTCAAGAAGGGGTATTTGACATGAAGCTGAAAATGCTGCCAAATCTGCTGTCGGGCTTCCGAATATGCCTTGTGCCTGTGTTCACCTTCACTTATTTTGCGGAGAAGGGTGAAGTGAAAGGCTGGGCTGTGACGATATATATCATCGCGGCGGTTACGGACTTTCTCGACGGATTTATTGCTCGACGGCTCTCTCTGACCTCAAACCTCGGCAAGGTTCTAGACCCGCTCGGGGACAAGCTGATGACCGCGGCGGCGCTCACCTGCATCACGATAGACGGGCTCATCCCCGCGTGGGCGATTGCGGTGGTTGTCACCAAGGAACTGCTGATGGGCGTCGGCGGACTGGTGCTTCACTCGCGGGCAAAAGCGGAGATTCCACCATCGAATATTTTCGGAAAGACAGCTACGGTGTTTTTCGTGGTGACGTGCGCGGCGCTGATGCTGTTCCCGTCGATAAACGGGGCATACGCTTCCGCGATGATAGGCGTCGCGGTGGGGCTGGCGAGCGCGGCGCTCATCAGCTATATTCTCACATTTTCAGCGGAGATGAAAAAACGCTTGAAATCCGATATGAAGTCTTAATAGTCAGGAAGGAGCATTTACAATGCGGCAGCTTATGCTTTGCTCAAGATGCAAAAAAAATGCGGCG
>JAIRRO010000073.1 GCA_031255955.1 Oscillospiraceae bacterium | reverse complement strand
TCCGGTTGAAATCGGGAGATATTGGCGCTGTGTACGAGCTTTTGCGCGTTGCCGACAGTCAGATGGGACGCTCGCCGGAGCTTGCGGAGTGGAACAAAACGCTGGAGCTATTGGGGCGCGGCATATCGGCGGACAGCCTTGCGGCACAGCTGATATCAGGCTCGGACGCGGCAAGCTCGCGCGCTGCGGTACGCGTAAGCGAAGCGCTGATATACCTCCGTGAAAATACGGCGGTTCGAGAGCGGATACGGGAGGCTGTCGAGCGTTTGGAGCTTGCCGAGGACGCAGGAGACCGCGGAAGACGTCAGTCGCGGGAGCGGATAGAGCGAATAGCGGACAGATTGACGTCGGCAGAAGCAGCGGCGGCGGGAGAGCGCGCCTTGTCGGGTGAACGTATACGGCAGGTTGTTGAGCGCATTGAAGGCGCGGAGAGCGCGGAAGCTTCCGCGCGCGTCATATCGCGCGAGCGCCTGAGGCAGGTTGTGGAGAGACTTGAAGCCGCGGAGCGGGCGGAAAACACGGGGAGAATTATCTCCGGCGAGCGGCTGAGACAGGTTATAGAGCGTATCGAAGCCGTTGAAGCGCGGGAAGCGGGAGAGGACGCCATTTCCCGGGAGCGCATACGTCAGGTTATTGAACGCCTCGAAAACACGGACAACGAGCGGCGGCGGGAGAGTATAATCACGCGCGAGCGCATACGTCAGGTTATAGAACGTCTGGAGGCTGCCGCCGACAGCGGAAGCAGAGAAAGCTCGCTCACGAAAACGCGCGTCGAGGAAGTTATAGAACAGATAGGCGGGGAAGACACAGAGAGGACGCGTCGGGATTACCGCAACAGACAAGCCAGAGAGCCAAAGCCGTGGTATGCGCCGTTTACACTTGCGCTCTCCCGGGCATTCAGCCGCGAGCTGCTGCGTGACAGAACAGGCTTCGTGCGCGGGGACACAAACGGGCTGGAGGGCGTCGTGACCCCGGTGATGCGCGAAAAATACAAAACACTCAGCAAGAAATTCAGCGACGAGCTTCTCGCGCGCTCGCACCATATGGGAAGCACAAGCGGATCTGTGTTCAATCTCCTGTTCCGGGATGAGCGGCAGGGTGACACCACCGCTGAAACAAGAAATATATTCAATATTTTCAATAATCAATCGGTTAAATCCGGGGCAAGTCAGGATGCCGACATAAGCTCCGCCGCGAGAGAATATGCCGCTATGGCGGGTAGTGAGCTTAGCTACGCGCCAACAGCGCGCCTCGCGGACGCGCCGCGATACACAGGGGCGTCGGCGGAGCCTTCGGACGACAATCTCGGCGCGCTGCCGTCTTGGGCGCGGGATTTTATTCGCGAGAGCGCCGGGAAGCAAGGCGGAACGGCACAGATATCCACCGCCGCGTCGCGGAGAGATATGACGGCGCTTGCGGATATTGCATTATCATCCTCCGCAAGACAGGAGGCGCCGGACGCTCGCGACGACGATATGGTTGTCTGGACAGCTCCCGGAGTCGCGAAAACGCCGCCGCCCGTAATTTTGAAACCCAACGGCGGCAGGTCGGAGGCGAAAGCCGCCGCGCCGCCGCGCATATCGGACGCCGAAATACAAAGAATGGCTGACAAGGTATACGGTATTATAGAAAACCGCGTTACGCTTGAACGCAGAAGACTGGGGTATTAACGCTATGATGATTGGACTTCCGAATCCGAATTTTGCGATGCCAGTTGCAAAGCTGTGCATCACGAATACCGAGACAGAGGAAAAAATTTATGTACTTTACAACCCCGAGTCGTACACACAAGGGCACTCCGTGGAATACAACCCGGTTGATGTCGCGTCAGGAAGCGCCAATACTACGCAGTATGTAAAAAGCACAGCCGAAACACTTGCAATGCAGCTGTTTTTTGACACATTCTCCGCCTCGGCAGAGGCGGGGGGTACAGTGGCGGTAAAGGCGAAGCTCGGAGCGACGAGTCTTTTACCATCGGCGGCGAAGCAGGATGTACGCGACTACACAAAAAAAGTGTACGGGCTGATGAATATTGACAGGACAAAGCACAGACCGCCGCTCCTGAAAATCGAATGGGGCTCTCTTGTGTTTCAGGGATATCTCGCCGAATGCACGCAGAAGTTCACGAAATTCAATGAGCTTGGGAAGCCGGTAAGAGCGGTGCTGGACGTCAGATTTATTCGGTATATCGAGCAGGGCAAGGCGGCGGAAATGTCGCCGAACGAATCCCCGGACACGGCAAAATACCGCACGGTGCATCAAGGTGACGCACTTTGGGCGCTGGCGGTAAAGGAATACGGACTTTCCTCGTCGTGGAGGATGATCGCGGATGCCAACAAGCTGGAAAACCCGCGAATATTAAATACCGGAGACACACTGCGTCTCCCGGCAGAGAAATAAATTTTACCCGGAGGCAACGATTGAGCAATGGATGGCGGAAGCTATGTTTACAAGGATCTTGAAGCTAAATACGACGGCTTTGCGGCGCCCGCGTTCACCGTTACAATCGATGGCGACCGGCTGGACGTCGCAAAAATTCCGATTTCATCCTTCAGTGTTGATATAGACGCGGGCGTCGGCGCCGGGGGATGCCGCTTTACGATTGAATCCCAGTATGATTACGAGCATTCCAAATGGGCGGGGGATTTGCTCTCCGACATTGAGGTCGGGAAAACGCTGCAGATTGAAGTAGGCTACATAAAGAAAAAGCCTGTGTTTCATGGATTCATTGACGACTATACAGTGGAATACGGTGACGCCGCCGCACCGCGTATCACGGTAAGCGGCATAGACGCCAAGGGTTTTTTGATGAACAATGCGGATATTCAGTATATGAACGAAAAAGAGATGCCCGCCATTGTAAACTCGCTGCTTGAAGGCTGCGTGAAAAACGGCGTCGCCACAAAAAAGACTGTGGGGTCGCTGCCAAAATACAAGGCAAAGCAGATTCAAGCGGATGTATCGGACTACGCGTATTTATGCCGTCTGGCGGAGATGCTCTGCGTGCAGTTTTTCGTTGTAAACGGGGAAATTATTTTTAAGGACGTCGTTAGCGACAGCAGTCCGATACTGAAGCTGACAAGAGGACTAGGGCTGCTGAGCTTCAGTAAAACGTTATCGCTTCGGCATCAAATCGGTCGGGTTACGGTAACGGGCAACGATGAGAAAGCGCAGCCGATAGAAGGGACAGTCACAGCCTCAACTCTCGGCGGCGGCGGCAGTGAAGCGAGCGATAAGGCGGGAGACGTCGTCAGCGGCGCGCAGATTACGGTACAGCGCGACTTTGTGCGCAGTCCGGAGGAGTGCAAGCAGCTTGCTCAGGCGATTTTCAATTTGCGGGCGCAGGATTTTATGTCGGGACAGGGAAAATGCGTCGGGATACCGGAGCTGATACCGGGACGATA
>JAIRRO010000036.1 GCA_031255955.1 Oscillospiraceae bacterium | reverse complement strand
GGGGGGGATGCCAAATTCGCGCTCGAAATACTCACCCGCGCGGATAAGAAAGCCGCGCTTGTTGTGCAGTCCGAAATATGGCGCCAAATAGCGCGCGGATTTAAGGCGCGGCATATTTGCGGCGAGCAGCTCGGGATAATACGCCACGACGGGGCAGTTGTAATGATTATCCGATATGCCCTCGTCGAAATTATATGGCAGGCAGGGATAAAAAATCGTATCTACGCCCGCGTCTATCAGCGCTTCTATATGCCCGTGCAGGAGCTTTGCCGGATAACACACGGTATCGGACGGAATAGTGCGCTGCCCCTTGATATACAGCTCTCGCGAGGACTCCGGGGAGAGGGCAATTTCAAAATTCAGCCTTGTGAAAAACTCGAACCAGAATGGCAGATTTTCATACATATTCAGCCCGAAGGGGATGCCTATCACCCCGCGCGAGCCGTCGCCGGAGCCGCGTCCCGACATTGCGCGCAGCTTTTCATATTTCCAGCGCATCATATTCGGCTCTGTCTGCGGGTCAACGCCCAAGGGACGCGAGCAGCGGTTGCCGGATATGAATCTTCTGCCGCCGTCAAAGGTGTTTACGGTCATACGGCAGTGGTTCTGACAGCCGGAGCATACCACGGGACGCGAGACGCGGCTGAAGGATAACAGCTCGTCCCTTGATAGCAGGGACGACGCATCAAGCCCGGCGTCCGCCGCCGTAAGCGCCGCGCCGTAAGCGCCCATCAAGCCCGCAATAGCCGGACGGACAACGTGACGCGACAGCTCCGTTTCAAACGCGCGCAGCACGGCGTCGTTGAGAAAGGTCCCCCCCTGCGCGACGATTTTTTTACCCAGCTCGTCCGCCGACGCCGCGCGGATGACCTTGTACACGGCGTTTTTCACAACGGAGATGGAAAGCCCCGCCGAAATATCAGCGACGCTTGCCCCGTCCTTTTGCGCCTGCTTGACAGAGGAATTCATAAAAACCGTGCAGCGCGAGCCGAGATTCGCGGGCTTTTCGGCGAAAAGACCGAGCCTTGCGAAATCCGCAACATCATAGCCCAACGCCTTTGCGAACGTCTCTATAAAGCTGCCGCAGCCGGAGGAGCACGCCTCGTTCAGCATTATGCCGTCTACCGCGCCGCCGTGTATTTTGAAGCATTTTACGTCCTGCCCGCCGATGTCGATGATAAAATCCACCTCCGGCTCAAAGCGGCGCGCGGCGGCGAGGTGCGCCATAGTCTCTACCAATCCGACGTCCACGCGGAAGGCGTTTTTAATCAAATCCTCGCCATAGCCCGTGACGGCGGAGCCGCGTATCACGATGCGCTCGCCGAATTTTTCATAAATCTCCATCAGCTTTTGGCGCACAATTTCAGCCGGGTCGCCCAGATTGGATCCGTAATAGCTGTACAGCAAGCCGCCGGAGGCGGATATAAGCGCAAGCTTTGTCGTTGTGCTGCCGGCGTCAATGCCGAGATATGCGGGAGCCGCCTCACCGTCGGGGGATATGGCGACGGCATCGATAAACTCCGGCGCGGCAAGACTGTGACGGGCGGAAAACTCCGCGTACTCGGCTTCGTTGCGAAATAGCGGCGGCATAACGTCCGCCGCGCCGCCCGCGTCCGCGGCGTTTTCCAACGCGGATAGCAGCGTGTCATATATATAATCCCCGTCGGTAGCCGTCAAGGCAGCGCCGACGGCGGCAAAGCAGTCCGCGTTTTCGGGGAAAACGGCGTGCTCAGCGTCCAGCGCCAGCGTTTCTGTGAAGCGCTGCCGCAGTCCGAAGAGAAACGTCAGCGGTCCTCCGAGGAATACGATTTTGCCCGTAAGCTCGCGCCCCTGCGTCAATCCGGCAACTGTTTGGTCAACCACAGCCTGAAAAACCGACGCCGCAATATCCTCACGCCGCCCGCCCTGATTGAGTATAGGTTGAATGTCGCTTTTCGCGAAAACGCCGCAGCGTGAGGCGATGGGATAAATATTTTCATATTTCAGCGAAAGCGCGTCAAGCTCCTCTGTTGTGACGCCGATGAGGGTCGCCATCTGGTCGATAAACGCGCCGGTGCCTCCGGCGCAGGTACCGTTCATTCGTTCTTCAAGCGCGCCGCCGAAGAAGATGATTTTTGCGTCCTCCCCGCCAAGCTCAATTACGGCGTCCGCGTCGGGGATATATTCTCTTACGGCGGCTGCCGTCGCGTAAACCTCTTGCGAAAAGGGCAAACCCGAAGCGCGCGCCACGCCAAGCCCGGACGAGCCTGTTATGGCGACAGCCAGCGGATGCCCCGTTAAAACGCTGCGCGCTCCGGACAATTGCTCCGCCGCCTTTTGCCGAACGCGTGAGCCGTGCCGCTCGTACGCGCGAAACAACAGCTCGCCGGACGATGACAGCACAGCCGTTTTAACAGTTGTGCTGCCTATATCAATTCCGATTCTGTAAAGCTCTGCGCTGCTCAATCCGCGTAACCCCGGGACGTATCAATAAGTACGCTGTTTGTGGAGGCGCTGTAGGTGACGTGAACGTCAAGCATACGCATAAAATCGCGCAGCATATAAAAGTTCGCGCCGTCGATGGCGTAGCCTAACGGATACACACGATGCCCGTCGCGGGAGACAAGATGCGTTGCCCGAGAGACGCTTTTCGGCGCGGCGCCGGGGGCAAGCTCTCCGCCTATCGGCTGATACATCTCGCCCGTGGAGACGATTACGGTCATAATCGCGGGGTCAAAATCGACGGCGAAGCGCTTGGGCGTGTCCCGCAGTGCCATAGCGACGTCCCGAACCTTCAGGAAGTTCGCGCCGCCGATGATGTATGCGCTCATGGGGAATTCCGTGCCGTTTATGAATATGCGCTGCTGCGACGGGACGGCAGTCGGCGGGGCAAGTCCCTCGTTCTTGATTTCGTCCATTATTTTAACAGGCTGCAGCTTATCCTCACGCGTGTTGTCGCCGACCTGTCCGTATAAATTGTGACCCCATACCCACAGCGTTCCGTCGGTTTTCACGGCGGCGCTTGCCCCGCTGCCCGCGGATATTTCGCGCACATCGGTCATAACGCGCGTGGGGGAGAGGCGCGTGGTGCGCGAGCCGTCGCCGAGTTGACCGTAGCCGTTATAGCCCCAGCTCCATAGCGTTCCGTCTGTTTTAAGCGCAAGCGCGTGCCCCTCTGTTGTCGTAAATGGTAGATAAACCGGGGGTTGAGCGGTGCTGGGTGCGGGCGATGTGACGGATGACACGAAGGAAACAGTCGCCGCGCCTCCGCTGGCGGCGGCAGTGACCGAATCCATAACCTTAACGGGTAATAAACGCGTGGTGCGCGAGCCGTCGCCGATTTGCCCGGAGGAATTTTCGCCCCAGCTCCAAAGTGTTTTGTCTGATTTGATGGCAAGCGAGGTTTCTCCCCCCGCATCCGTGGACAAAACATCGCTCAGAACGTGAACGGGCAGCAAACGCGTGATGCGCGTACCGTCGCCAAGCTGACCATAATCGTTGCAGCCCCACGCCCACAGCGTGTTGTCACGCTTCACGGCAAGCCCGTGACGACCACCGGCGGAAGCCAGCAGTACATCGTCCATTATTTTTGCGGGTTGAAGTCTGTCCTCGCGCTTCCCGTCGCCGACCTGTCCGTAATATCCCGCGCCCCAGCTCCAAAGCGTGCCGTCCGTTTTCACGGCGAGGGAAAAACCCTCTCCCGCGGAAATATCCGCCACAGAATCCATAATCATCACGGGATACAGCCGCGTTTCACGCGAGCCGTCGCCGAGCTGACCGTAATCATTGCCGCCCCAAGCCCACAGCGTACCATCGACACGCAGGGCAAGCGTATGATCGCCGCCTGTCGCAACGGACACCACACCGACGAATACCGCCGTCGGCGCAAGCAAATCCTCGCGCTTTCCGTCGCCGAGTTGACCGTAATCGTTGCCGCCCCAAGTCCAAAGCGCGCCGTTTGAGGCTATGGCGGCGCCGTGTCTGTAGCCGAGCGCCAGACTGCCGCCGCTTTCCTCTCCGCCCTCCGCCGTTGCCGTGGCGGGGGATAGGGAGAACACAAGCGACACCGCCAACACAAGCGCCAAGGCAGCGGAAATCAGCTTACCCGCGCGGCGGCGGGCGGAATATGAGACGAAGCGCATAAAAATCTCTCCAATCGTAATGACAAGGCGGCATTTGGTGTTTTGCCACCGGTATGTATTTTACCATACGCGGCGCGCGCGGTCAAGACGTAATTGAGCATAGGAGGGGCTTTTCGGGCGGCGGGAGTCCAGAATGAGGATGCGCTGTAATAGCGATGAAAAAAAGCCTAATATTGCCGGTTGACAAGGCTTTTCGGGTGCTTTAAAGTCTGGGGTATGGCGCTGTGCGCCGCGCGCCGTAAGGAATCGGCAGCAAAACTGAAAAGGAAATTTATTATGAACAAGACGATTAGCAGGACGACCAAAACGATTAAAAGGTATCTTGGGGCTATTCTCATTTGCGCGGCGCTTATCGGTATAAGCCTATCGACCATCGCGGCGGCGGAGGAAGCTCCGGACATCAGCGTCGGGACAGAGGCGGGGCTTATCGCCGCGCTGTCGGATCCCGGCACACGTGTGATTGAAATCGCGGAGGATATAGCGCTGACATCGCCGCTTGTTATCAGCGAAAGCGTGAAGCTCGTGGGCTATGGCGCGGAGATTATTTCCGCCGTGGGTGCGCGGCATATCCAAATCATTGAATCGGGCGTGACGCTTGCGTTTGAAGGGGTGACGCTGCGCGGCGGTGGTGTGTCGGGCGGCGGAATTGCCTACGCCGGGGGCTTGCGCGGGGAGTCTGTTATCGAAGGCGCGCGGATAATTGAGTGCGTTTGGTCAGGCGCGTGGGAGGAAGGCGGCGCTGTTTTTTGCGGGGGTGGAAACAGGCACAGCCTCACAATAAAAAATTGCGTCTTGGAGAATAATCACGCGGACAGCGGCGGCGCGATAGCCGTCAGCGCGTTTGAAGGGGAATGTCTAATCAAAAACAGCCGCATAACAGGCAATAGCGCCCGGGAGAGCGGCGGCGGGGTCTGGCTGCATCCAAACGACTCTGCCGGTGATTTGATGCTGCGGATAGAAGAAACGGAAATTTCCGCGAACACAGCGGCGCGCGGCGGAGGCGTTTACATTTCGGCTGCCACGAACGGCAGGGGCGTGTACGCCGACATTGACGAGCATTGCGCAATCACCGGGAACACGGCGGAAAATGGCGGCGGCATATATCTTTGCCACAGCAGCTATGGGGAGGCGTCGCTGCGAATCACGGGCGCTGAAATTTCGCACAACACCGCGCGCGGCGCGGGCGGCGGGGGAGTGTACGCCGAGCGGCTATCGGAGTTTACGACATCCGGCGCGAAATTTTACAGCAACAGCGCGCCGGGTACATATTCGCGCGCGCTTGTCGGGGACGACCTTACACTGCACGAGACGAATATTACGGACACGACATATTCAGTGCCGTTTCTCGTTGCGTACAACAACGCCGACGTGAACTATATGCCGGAAAACGCACCGGAAGAAATTTCGGCTGAAGAAACGCAGGTTGAGGAAGAAACGGCAATCGAAGAAACTACGGAAGAACCACTGTCCGAAGAACCACCAACCGAGCAAACTACAAAGGAACCACCGTCCGAGGAGGCATCATCCGAAGTCACGCAGACAGAGACGCCCGACGATACCACCGAACCCAAGCCGACACTCCCGCCCGAACCAATCCCATACATACCGCCGGAGCTTGAAGCAAGCACCGAACCAACACCAACACCAACACCAACACCAACACCAACACCGCCGCCCGCCGAACCCGAAGCGGAGCCTTCACCGGAGGCAAGCGACGACACGAATGAACCCCATATCGAGATAAACGAGGACGCCCCGCCACTGAGCGGGTGGCAGGGCGACGAACCAGAAAACACGCGGACGGATGAAGTATACCCGCCGCGCACGGGGGATGACGGGGTGCTGATATGGGGGGCAATAACAGTTTTTGCTATTGCAATTATTATTGGCGTTTTGTTGAAAGCGCGGCGCTGAGGGCGGAGCCCAGCCCCAGCAAAACAATTTGACCTTTATTTTTATAATAGCGCAGCTTTTCCAGGCGCTCTCCGCGTTGCCGCAGCGCCGATATTTCGCGGTGAGCCTCGTCCGTGAAGGGCGACCCAGCCAGCCTCGCCGCTCTTTTTCGCAGAGAGGGGAACTGCGTCAGGAAAATGAGGTCATACCACGCGTTGATATCGGGGTCGCGCCTGTCGACCTTCCAGTGCATATCATACTGGCTTTGCATCGGCGCGTTCATCATTAAATCCATATCCTCTTTTGAAACAAGCCCTTCGTTCACGGCTTTTTCCACAATGTCTGTGCCGGGCAGGAAGTTAAGACCGTGGAGCTGAAGCTCAAACGGCTGCGAGAGTTGCATACACAAATCAAAGGATTCGCGCATTGTATCCGCCGTTTCAAACGGGTGCCGCAGCATAAAATCATACACGACCTGAGGCACGCCACAGCCGGAGAGAATAGTACCGGCGCGGATGATTTCCTCCTGCTTTTCGGGGCGATTGAAAACATCGCGGCGGATATACGGCGAGCCGCTTTGTATGCCCATCACGACCTTATAAAGCCCCGCGGCGCGCAGCTTGGAGATTACATCCTCACTTGTTTTTAAGGGGTGTCCCCAGATTTCAAACGGCAGCCCGATTTCTTTTTTATATCGCGTGGTGAAGGTGTCCACCCAGGCGTCATCATCGCAAAAAATTTCATCCCAAAAATGCACGACAACGAGCTTTTTCATAACGCGCTTTGCCATGCGCAGCTCTTCAATGACGCGGTTTACATCGCGAAAACGGACATATTTGCCGCTGCCGCGCGTCAGGCGGTTCAGGTTTATCGAGCAGCAATAGGTGCAGGCAAAAGGACAGCCGCGGGACGCGCTGAGCTCATAACTGACGGCGCTTGCCTGCGGGTCGCACGCCTTGATGGTGTCATTATCGATGAAATATTTATTCGTTCCGCCGATGCGCGGTATGCCGTAGGCGTCAAGATCGGTAATCAACGGACGAATTTCGTTTGTGACGATATTTCCGCCGCTGTCTCTGTAGGCAAGGTTTTTTATATCCGCGACGTCGCGCTCTCCGCGAATTGAGGACAGCAGTTC
>JAIRRO010000029.1 GCA_031255955.1 Oscillospiraceae bacterium | reverse complement strand
GACCCCCGCCGGGACCTCTGCCCTGCGCCGGTTTTCTCGGCTGCGCCTTTGCGATTTTGTTTTCATTATTGTCGCTCATAAATATGACCGCTCCTTATAATCAGTATGGCAATTAGAATGGCAATTAAAATATTAACCCAGTTCCTCAATTGAAAGCTGGCTTTCCGCAATTTCGCGGTAAGGCTCGCACGTGGACAACAACTGCTCATGCGTGCCGATACCGACGATTTTACCTGCGTCCAGCACGATTATTTGATTAGCGTGCATTATCGTGCTGATGCGCTGCGCCACGACAAGCGTGGTTGCCTTGCCCGTATATTCGCGCAGCGCGCGGCGCAGGGCGGCGTCCGTCTTAAAGTCCAGTGCGGAAAAGCTGTCATCAAAAATGTATACGGGCGGCTTTTTCACAAGCGCGCGCGCAATGGAAAGCCGCTGCTTCTGCCCGCCGGATACGTTGTCGCCCGCTTGGGCAATCTCTGTTTCAAGCCCCTCTTTGCCTGAGAAAACAAAATCCTCTGCCTGAGCAACGCGCAGCGCCTCGCGGAATTCCTCTTCTGTCCCGTCCTCTTTACCATAGCTGAGGTTGGAGGCGATGTCGCCGGAGAATAAAATTCCCTTTTGCGGCACATAGCCTAAATTTTCGCGCAGCTCGTGAATGGACAGCTCGCGGATATCCACGCCATCCAGCGTAATTTGCCCCTCTGTTACATCATAAAAGCGCGGAATCAGATTGATAAGCGTGCTTTTCCCGGAGCCCGTTGACCCGATAAACGCCGTCATCTCACCGGCCTTGGCGGTAAAGCTTATGCCTTCCAGCACGTGCGCCTCCGCGTCCTGATATTTGAAGGATACATTATTAAATGTAATCGTGCCGTCCGCGCGCTTACCCAGCGTCTTAATTTTTTCGGGCGGCTGATCCGTAATTTTTGTATCGGCGGACATAACCTCTTGTATACGCTTTGCGGACACAAGCGCCTGCGGCACAAAGATAAACATCATAGAAATCATCATAAACGACTGAATAATCTGCATGACATACTGCGTAAACGCCATCATCTGACCAACATCCAACCTGCCGCCGTCAATGGCGCGCACAGAGAAATACATCACCGTGATGGTGGTACAGCCCAACAGAAACTGAATAATCGGCTGCTGGATGGTCATCATTATCTGAACATAGCGGTTTGTCTTGCGGATGTCGTTGTTAGCCTGCTCAAAACGCTCCTCCTCACGCGCCTCGTTACCGAACGCGCGGATAACCAGCATACCCGTAAGATTTTCGCGGGCAACAAGGTTCAGCTTATCGCGCAGCTTTTGCATAATGGTGAATTTCGGGATGATGCGCGAGAAGAAAATCACCTGAACCAGCAGCAGCAGCACAACGCTGAGCGCCACAATCCAGCTCATACCCAAATTAAGACGCAGCGCCATTATAATGCCGCCCACGCCCATAATCGGCGCGGAGAGTATCATGCGCAGACTCATCATCGCCACCTGCTGAACGCTTTGCACATCGCTTGTTGTGCGCGTAATTAAGGAAGCGGTTGAAAAGCTGTCGAACTCGGACGGGGAAAAGGTCTGCACCTTCTTAAACAAATCGTGACGCAAATTGCGCCCGATGCCCGTTGAAATGCGGGAGGATAAAAATCCGTTTAGCACCGTGACGCCGATGACAAGCAGCGTAATGCCCAGCATAGAAGCGCCTATTGAAAGAATGGACGCTTGCTGAACGCTGTGCGCGCTGGCGCCCAGCTCCGCGTAAAACACGCGGTCAAACGATGTGCCGACAGAAAATTTTTGCGCCGCGGGAACCTGCGGCATACCCCCGGGCATATCCTCCGGCATCGGCGGCGGCTCATAGCTTGTTAAATCGGCGGCGATAAGCTCCTCTATCGTCAGCTTGGTGATGTCCAGCTCCTTTGCTATGTCGCCGGTTTTGAAATACCATTGATAAACCAAAATTGAGGCGTCATAAGCGGCGTCGGAGAACACAGCCGCCGCGCGCTCGGGAATGTTTTTCGCGTCGCGCAGCGCCCAGCCGCTTTTTTCCGCGCCCAGCAGCGGAAAGCTGTCGGCAGCCTCTTTGGGAACCTGCGCGCGCTCATCTGTTTTAAGGTAGACGCCGCGGAAATACTCCGCGTTCTCCTCTGTCATAAATTGCGTGATGAAATTCATCGCGTCGTCAGACATTGCCCGCGGCGCTGTTTCATCGATACCGCCCCTTATGATGCCCGTGTCAATCATGCTGCTCATAAGGCGCGGCAGATAAAGCTCTGAAATGTTCTGACAGAACAGCAATGCGATTGAGACAGCCGCCATAAAGATAAACGGCTTAAAGTATTTGAGGATCAGCTTCAAAAAATACAACCTCTTTCTTTGTACAGGTAAGTACCGCGCGCCGGGGCGCGCGTCGGCGGACTAAATGCCCGCCTGATGTGTGCTACTTAGATTTTTGCTTTGGATTTTTTGCTTGCCGCGCGGCGTTATCCGTCGCGGCGGGGCTGCGTCGGCGCTTCTGGCTGT
This sequence comes from Oscillospiraceae bacterium, assembly GCA_031255955.1. Lineage (GTDB taxonomy): Bacteria > Bacillota > Clostridia > Oscillospirales > Oscillospiraceae > JAIRRO01. The sequence goes on along the minus strand of JAIRRO010000029.1, from coordinate 1,458 downwards.
GTCGGTGCTTGTGGCTGCGTCGGTGGCTGTGCCGGTGTCGGCGCTTGTGGCTGTACCGGTGCTTGTGGCTGCGTTGGCGCTTGTGGCTGTACCGGTGGTTGTGCCGGTGTCGGCGCTTGTGCCGGCGCCGGACGGTTCGGCGGCGCCGCGCTGCGATGGCGGCGGGTGATCTCCGCAACACGTCCCATGATGCGAATATATTCGCGCGCGTCATTTTCGCCGAGGTCGCGCAGCAGCCGCTCAAGCATCATTCGGCGCTCGGCGTCGTGCCTTTGAAAAGCGGCGCGCCCGGACTCCGTTGCCGCCACCAATACGCGGCGGCGGTCGCTTTTGTCGGTCTCGCGGATGATGTAGCCCTTATCCTCAAGCATATTCAATGTCATTGCAACACGCGCCGTGGTGACGCCGCACACCGCGCTGAGCTCACCGGGGCTGACGGGGTCGCCGGAGGCAACCACTACACTTAATATAAACATCTCTCCGCCGGGGGGCAGCGCGGCTATTCTTCCGTTCTTCGTCTCTCCTCTCATTTTTGACATGCTCTCGTCAAGGCTGACTGCCAGAGCCGCATAATCCACTTTCTTTCCTCCCTTCTCCAATGCGCGCTATCTAAGCAGGTTTAGCTAACGGGGTTAGATAGTAACGCGATTAGTATTTTTCCTTGTTAGCTATTATAGCCGTTAGATTTTTTTTGTCAATAGGAAATTTCGTTGAAATAAAAAAATTCAAAAATCATTGTTTGTGCAATTCGTGCATAAACATATATAACGGCGCTGTCGCGAATACGCAAAATATTTTGATTTTGCAATAACATTGTCGAAATGCCCATTTCGGCATTTTTGTGAAAAGAGCCGAAAACGTCGAAATTTGGCTTGCGCGGCACAGGGGCGAAAAACCCCCTGTTTTCCCCCGCCGAAAAAATTTTTTGAAAAATAAAAGTCAGAATCCACAAGAAAACTCTTGACAAGCAAATATCGGCTGGTATATATTACGAAACAATGAACGGGCAGCGGAGGTTTTTACGCGGCGCCGCCCACTCAGAGCTTGGCTGACACGCCCAACCCCGCGCCGGGCGTTAAGCATATTCCCATCTATATTATTTTTTACAGGAGGAATCCCCAATGAAAAAGGTACTCGCACTCGTCATCGCCGTTCTCATGGTAGCGGCTATGACAAACATCGCACTCGCAGTCGATGTCCCCCCGGAAATCTCGGACCCCGCAGTTGCTATCCCCGCCGGTGGCGGCGAAGAGGCTCTTTGGCCTCTGGCAGACGGCAACCACGATCCCACACTTGATGACAAGGGTATCCCCGACGGCGCGTATGTCTATCTTATTCTTGCTGGCGATGCCCCGGCTTCGCTTACAGGATACACCAAGGTAGACTCAGCTGCTGATCTGAAGCCCGGCACATTCACCACCATGTTCATCAACAGTTACAACTATGTAATCTTCTTAG
>JAIRRO010000015.1 GCA_031255955.1 Oscillospiraceae bacterium | reverse complement strand
CAAGACCGCGCGGGGAGCGGGGAAGTTTCTCTTGATAAGCCCACTTGGGTTTGATATAATAAAGGCACTTTTGAGATTCATTGAATTATTCGCGGAATTATCCGCGCGATTGGTCTGTTTTTGAAAGGACACACACCATGACAATCGACGAAATCAACAGCTGCGGCAGGACGCTGGAGCAGTCCCTCATATTGCGGTACGCGCCGATAGCGGTGCGGCTGCTGAAAAGCGAAGCCGATACGCCGGACGGCTGCGTTCGTCCATTCCGCGACCGCGGTCAGCATCTGGCGATTTGTCAGGCGTTCGCGCTTGTCCGCAGAGAGCGCCACACGATAGCGATGTTCAATGACGACCATCACTGTCCATTCCCGATGATAGCCATCGGCTCCGTACCGTTCCGCGATGGAACCCCCGGCTACGAAATGGTCACACCTATGCTGTTCACGGAGGATCCCGATAAATCGCGGGAATTTTTCAAGCAGCATTGGCCGCGTCTGCCGGAGGGCAGCTATGCCGGTATGGCGCTTGCCCCGCTGTCTGACGCATGTTTTGAGCCTGACGTGACGCTGATATATTGCAATTCCGCCCAGCTGCGCAGTCTGCTGATGGCGGCGAAGTTCAAGAGCGGCAAGCCTGTTGTGTCGGAATTTGACTCCATCGACAGCTGCGCGCACTCGCTGATCCCTGCGATTACAAAAGGCGATTACCGCATCACCATCCCCGACCCCGGCGAATATGAGCGCGCGCTGACCGACGAGGACGAGATGATATTCTCTGTCCCGCAAAGCAAATTGTCCGAGCTTATCGCAGGCGTGGAGGCTGTCTCCGCGATGGGGATGGGGTATCGCGGCTTACATATGGAAATGTTCGCGGACTTCCCGCGCCCGCCGTTTTACACTGAGCTGTTCCAAGGCTGGGGACTGGGGTAATGAGGGAGCTATACCGCCCGGCGTCCGGCTGTGAATCTGTCGAACGCGGCGAGCAGCCCGGGTAAAATCAGCGTTGTGAGCGCCGCCGCGCAGACGCCGCCCTTCGCTATTGTCAGCAGTATTTCAGAGATTGCCCTGTCAGACACCGCAAGCGTCGCGCCAAGTATGCCAGTGATTGCCACCAGCAGCAGTGAGGACGTCATCACCGTGTGTATTGAGCGCCGCAGCGCGTCCGCCAAGGCTTCGCGCGCGCCCATTTCGCGGCGCGCCTCGATATAGCAGGAGGTCAGAAGTATGCCGTAATCGACTGTTGCCCCCAGCAACAGGCACTGCACGATAAGCAGCGGCAGGAAGAATATCGGACTGCCTTGCAAATACGCCAGCCCCATCGTTATAAACACGGCGCACTGCACCACGCACACCAAAATCAGCGGCACGGACAGCGAGCGGAACGCAATTGCGACGACGGCGAATATCGCAATCACCGTGAGAATCGTGATGAAATTCATCTCCGGCGGAAAATCGATGCTCATTTCATACGCCATCGCGGATGTGCCGATGATATAGCTTGTCCCGGAGAGCGCTGATAAATCGCTCTCCAGCTCCGCAAGAAAGGCGAACACCTCGGGCGTTTCCTCCGCGAAGTGGGTATTTAATATGACTCGGGAGTATGTTTCCCCGATGAATTGCCGCTTTGAGGCTTCCAGCTCGTCCCCAGCCGCCGTTAGATTTTCTGATATTTCATCGGTTATAAACGTCTTGTACGCCTCGTTAGTCGCCACCTCATCGATGAGGTAACGCATAAAATCAAAAAGCGGGATTTTAATGCCGTCTTCCCCGGAAGCCTCGCTGTGCGAGAGCGAATACAGCGTATACAGCTGCGTGACCATCAGCGGGTCAAGTCCGGAAGCCTCCGCCGCCTCCGTCGCCGTCAAGGCAAGACCTAGCGTAGAGGCATAGCTGTTCGCGCTGTCCACAAACGTGTTTTCAGCCCACTTGTCCGCAAGCGGGACTAAGGCTTCCTCGTCGCGGTTTTCATACAGCACGACAATTTGGTTTTTCAGTGCGAAAACCTCACCGATTTTATCGTAGTCCGACAGCGTGTATGTAATCCCAACGCTGCCCTTTAAGAAAAAGCTGACCACAAGCAATATCACGAATACGACCGGCGCGGCATAACGCAGACGATAGCTGACGGAGGCGAGTCCGCCTGTTTTGATGTGCAGGGCTTTTTTCGCCGTTTTTTCGATGAGCGCGTCGAATATCAAAATCAGCGCCGGCAGCACGGTGAATATGCACACCAGACTGAGCAGCACGCCCTTTGCCAGCACGATGCCCATATCGCGCCCGATGGTGAAGCTCATAAATACCAACGCAAGCATACCGGCAATTGTTGTCACGGAGCTGCCTGTGATAGCGGCGAACGCGCCGCGCAGAGCGGTTTTCATCGCATCCCGCCGCAGATTTTTTTCGCCGGTGTCCGCAGGGTCAGCGCTTCCGGCGGCGCGCAGGGCGGTTTTTTCCTGTCGATAGCGGTCAAGCAGGATTATGGAATAATCCATCGACAAGCAGAGCTGCAAAATGGCGGCTATTTGGTTTGTGATGTCCGAAACCTCTCCGAGGAAGATATTCGTCCCCATATTCAGCAGAACGGCGACGGCAATCGGCGCCAGCAGCACAAGCGGGGTTATCCACGAATCGCACACGATAAGCAGGATGATAAGCAGAATTACGACCGCAGTTCCCGTGATTTTCGCGACTATATCGATGGCGGTGTTGCCCGCCGCGCTGCCACTTGCCGTGAGGTCATATTCGGCATAGCGCTCCTCAATCGCGCTGACAACGGCGATGGATTCGGGTGTGCCGCCCCGGAGATCGACATTCGCCGTATACATGGTGTAGCTGTCCTTGTTGTGACTCTCGCTGTCCGGCTCGTATTCCACAAGCGTCACGTGTTCAAAATCCCGCAGCTCCGAGGCTATGCGGGATTTATCCTCATCCGCCAGCCCGCCGAACATCAAATTGACAGCGGACGCCGGTGGAAACTCCCGCTCTGTGATGTCCATACCGATCCTGACGCCGGAATCCGTCGGCAGGTATTTCGTCGAATCGGCATTGACCTTCACGCGGGTCATCAGAAACAAGCTGACCAGCGCGAGCAGGATGAAAACCGACAGAATGATTTTGCTTTTCTCCACGATAAATTTTGAAAGAAACCGCATTGTAAAATAGACCTCCGGAAGATTTAACGTGCTTACGCACGGGGTACGCACCTGCGGGTGCGGGCGGGGCTATACGAGCGGGGCGGAGGGCGATATTTCGGGGTGGGTGTCGATGGCGCGCGCGAGTTGGTCAGGACAGCTGGTGGGGCGGCGTCCGCAACGAATTCCGCGCAGCTTGTCGGCAACGCTCCGCGCGTCCGCGCCCTCTAAAAGGCGCGAGATCCCCTTTGTGTTTCCGTCGCAGCCGTCGATGAATTCCACGCTTTTTACAATTCCGTTTTCGATGTCAAGCTCAATGCGCTCGGCGCACGTGCCTGTTGTCTTGTATGATGTTTTCATTGGTGCTCCCCTTTCGTCGTTGTTTTTCTGTATTATACAACGGACTTCGACGGTTCGCAAGGGGGGATTTGTTTTTTTACCCTGTGTGCTGCTCGCACAACTGCTCCAGCGGGCAACCGGTGCATCGCGGTTTTTTGCGGCAATGCTCCTTGCCGTTGATTACAATCAGCGCGTGATAGTTATTGTACAGCGCGGCGTCCTTTGGCAGGCGACTTTCAAAATAGGTTTTCATCCTGTTATATCCATTGCTGGCGTCAGCCTGTCGCCGAAGCCGGCGATGGCTTTTTTTACATTGTTCCACGCGCAGTTTTGCGTAAGTACGGCGCCTGTCATAATTTCATACGGTGTGTCGCCCGGTCACCATACTTATACCCGAGCTTAGGCGCGATTATATCGCCAATCCACTCGTGCGGAGGTATACCGCCTTCCCAAGGCTCAACACCAAGAGCTTTTTCCGCTTCACCCCTCACGCGTAC